>JAOPZU010000530.1 GCA_025963955.1 Solirubrobacterales bacterium | reverse complement strand
TCCCGGTCGGGCTGCTCCATGACAAACCAGGGCTCCGCCCCGCGGCGGGAGGCGACGACCGTGCCGGCGGGATCGACGGGCGCCCGCAGCGGGACGCTGATCGCGGCCAGGACGGGGCTGCCGCTGCCGTGCCGGGCGCGCTTGGCGGCGGTGGCCAAATGCCGCCCCAGCCGCTCGCGGTCCCGCGGGCGGAGCGTGAACGGCGATCCGACGAGGGAGGCGACGGCCATCCCGTTCGATGATATGGGCGCTTACACGGCGAGCGTGTCCAGCCCGCCCGCACCGGTGTGCGGTCCGTCACACAACCGAGGCCGGCTGCGCGCAGACCGGCCCGCAGGTCAGGGCCGCGAACGGCCCCGGCCTGCTCAGGTCTCGCCTGGGCGGGCCCGCGCCATCGCGAGCCCGCCTGTCCGCACGGACGGCGAGACCTACCTCAGGTCTCGCCCCCCTCGCGGGCGATCGCGATCTCGCCTGTCCGCACGGACGGCGAGATCTACCTCAGGTCTCGCCTCGCCCGCGGGCGATCGCGATCTCGCCTGTCCGCATCATCTCGACAAGCCCGAACGGCCGGACCATGCGCTCGAAGGCCTCGACCTTCTCGGTGGTGCCCGTGATCTCGATGATGATCGACCGCTTGGTGACGTCGACGACCTTGCCGCGGAAGATCTCGCAGATCTGCATGACCTCCGCACGAGTGCCCGAGTCGGCGGCCACCTTGAAGAGCGCGAGCTCCCGCGCAACCGTCTCCGACGGCTCCAGGTCCCGGATCTTCAGGACGTTGATCAGCTTGTGCAGCTGCTTCGTGACCTGATCGATCGGGTGCGTGGCGCCGTCGAGGGTGATCGTGATGCGGGAGACCTGCTCGTCGTCCGTCGGCCCGACGGAGAGCGTGTTGATGTTGAACCCGCGCCGGGCGAAGAGCCCCGAGATCCGGGTCAGGACACCCGGCTTGTTCTCCACCAGCACGGACAGGATGTGCTTGCGGCCGGTGCGGATGTTGCCCGAGGCCTCGAGCTCCTCCAGCGTCAGCACGTCTTTGGTTCCGGGATCGCCCATGGGACTCACCCCACCATGTCCCGCGCGGCCGAGCCGGACGGGATCATCGGATAGGTGTTCTCCTCGCGAGTGACGCTGACGTCCACCACGACCGGTCCGGGCGTCGCGATGGCGGCCTTCAGGTCGTCGACCAGCGTCGTCTTGTCGGTCAGGCGCACCCCGTGGCAGCCGTAGGCCTCCGCGAGCTTCACGAAGTCCGGGTACTTGCCGAGGTCGACCTGCGAGTAGCGCTTCTCCCAGAACAGCTCCTGCCACTGCCGGACCATGCCGAGGTAGCCGTTGTTGGAGATGATCACCTTGACGGGGATCCCCTCCTGGGCGCACGTCGCGAGCTCCTGCGTGTTCATCTGGAAGGAGCCGTCGCCGGTGATGCAGACCACGGTCTTGTCGGGACAGCCGATCGCCGCCCCCATCGCCGCCGGCAGGCCGAAGCCCATCGTGCCGAGGCCACCGGAGTTGATCCACCGGCGCGGCTCGTTGAAGTGGTAGTGCTGCGCCGTCCACATCTGGTGCTGACCGACGTCCGAGGTGATGATCGCGTCGCCGCCCGTCGCCTCGTAGACCGCCTGGATCAGCCGCTGCGGCTTGATCTCGGTGTCCTCGGAGTCGGTGAAGGACTTCTCGATCGGGTACTGCTTCTGCCACCCGGCGATCCGCTGCCACCACTCGTCCAGGCGCGAGCTGTCCGTGTCCAGCGCCTCGTACTCGGCCAGCAGCTTCGCGAGCACGTTCTTCGCGTCGCCGACGATCGGGATGTGGGCCGGGACGTTCTTGCTGATCTCGGCGGGGTCCACGTCGATGTGGATGAACTTCGCCCGCGGCGCGAACTCGGAGAGCTTCGCGGTGATGCGGTCGTCGAACCGCGCGCCGACGCAGCAGATCAGGTCCGCCTCGTCCATCGCGTAGTTCGCGGCCCGCGTGCCGTGCATGCCGAGCATGCCGAGCCACTGCGGGTCCGGGGCCGGGAAGGCACCGAGGCCCATCAGGGTCTGGGTGACGGGGAAGCGGTCACTGCGGCAGAACGCGCGGAACTCCTCCGACGCGTTCGCGTTGATGACGCCGCCACCGCCGTAGATGACCGGGCGCCGCGCGGCTGCGAGGGCCTTCGCCGCCTGGCGGATCTGCTTCGTGTTGCCCTCGGTGAACGTCTGGTACCCGGGCAGGTGCACGTCGGTGATCGGCTCGTACGGGATGTCCGCGCGCGAGAGGTCCGTCGGGATGTCCACGACGACGGGACCGGGACGGCCGGTCCGCGCGATGTGGAAGGCCTCGTGCAGCGCCCGCGGGATCTCGTTCGGGTGCTGGATCATGATCGAGTGCTTCACGGCCGGCATCGTGATCCCGATGATGTCCGCCTCCTGGAAGCCGTCCGTGCCGAGCAGGTGCGTGCCGACCTGGCCCGTGATGAAGACCACCGGGACCGAGTCCATCATCGCGTCCATGATCGGGGTGATCAGGTTGGTGGCGCCCGGGCCGCTCGTGCCCAGGGAGACGCCGACACGGCCGGTGGCCTTCGCGTAGCCCTCGGCGGCGTGGCCGCCGCCCGCCTCGTGGCGAACCAGGATGTGGCGGATCCCCCCGTCGTAGAACGCGTCGTACGTCGGGATGTTCGCGCCTCCGGGGAGGCCGAATACGACGTCGACACCTTCCGCTTTCAGGCACTCCACCACGGCATCAACTGCACGCATCTTCACGACCTCCTTCCGGAAAAGGTCAGTGGGCCCGTCGGGCCCGGTTCGTTGGTCCAGGCGGACCGTCACGGCGTGACGATCCGGACCGCCCAGGGTATCAGCGGGGCCGCGCGGGACCGGCATCCCGGGACGCCGCGTTCAGACGGTCGCGCTGCGCCCGGCGCGGAGCGTCGGGTCGACAGGCTCGATGGCCGTCTCCGGGAACTCCAGCTCGTGGCCGCAGCGGGTGCAGATCGCGTCGTGAAGCATGACGACGCGTCCGCACTGCGGGCACTGGCGCCGCAGCTCAGCGGTCTCGTAGCGGTAGAGGATCGCCGCGATGAGCCCGAGCCCCGGAAGCACCGCCCCGATCAGGAACCAGAGCAGGAACGAGCTGCCCTTGATCTTCGCGACCATCCCCGTGCCGAGGCCGAAGAAGATCACGAGGACGAGGTAGAGGCCGCCGGCCATGAGGAGTCTCCGCGCCCCGGCTCAGAGCCGGTTCACGGCCCAGACTACGGCGCCGATCGCGACGATGACGGCGATCACGGTCGCCACCCCCGTGATGAACCCGATCACGAACTTCAGCAGGAACCACAGCGCGACAGCGAGGACCAGCATCGCGATGAGCTTGTTCCCGAGGCCCGACGCACGTTCACGCATGACCTCAGGTTAGCGGGGGAACCACCGGGTCACGCCGCCCTCACGAGGGGCGGGCGCTGGTGTGCGTCAGTCGTGACCGTGCTTCAGGTGGGTGAAGCGCGCAGCGGGGTCCTGGGCCGGCGGCCGCACGGACGCCAGGCGGTAGCGGCGGATCTTGGCGGTTCGGTCACCGCGCTCACGGGGCGCGGTCGGCAGGAGCGTCAAGCGGGTGATGGCGGTGGTCTGGGGCATGGACCACATGCTCCTCGCCGGACGCGGGCCTTTCCATGTCTCGCAGGTCCGACGTCGCGGCACGCGTTTCGACTCCCGGTCGGTACGGCCGCCCAGGGCCGCGTCGAGGCGGCGCAGGTCGGCGGGTCAGGCCCGTCCGAGGTCCCGCGCCGCGACGCGCGCCGCGTCCACCGCCGGCCGCTGGAGGGCCGCCATCCGCCGGCGCACCCGCCACGTCGCCCCGCTGAAGGCCTGGTTGGCGACCGTGGCGAACCCGTGCTCGTCGGCCCGCAGGGCGAGCAGCAGGTGCGCGATCCGGTCGGCGACGGGCAGCTCGGGGTCCGGCACGCGGACGCACCAGCAGTGCGTGCGGTGGCCTCCGGGGCGGACGAGGAGGGCTCCCGCGGGCCCGACGAGCCAGATACCGAGGTGCCCGCGCTCCATGACGAGCCCCGTCCGCCCGTGGAGCTCCCGCGCGTCGTGGCCGACGAGGTCGCCCAGCAGGCCGAGCGCCCGGGTCTCGGCGGCGGGCCGGGCGTCCGCGCGCAGCCGCTTGGGCCGCACGACGTTCGCGCCGCGCTGGGCGTAGAGCTCGGGGATGATCCAGGCGTGCGCGAGGCTCGCCAGGCTGACGGGCGCCGCGAGGGGCTCGACGGCGAACAGGACCGCACCCGCCCCGACGAACGGGACGACGTGCGCGACGGTCGTCGCCGTCCAGGCGCGGGCGGTCCGGCGCAGGCGCGTCTCGTCGACCCGGGCGCGCCAATGGACACCCGCGACCTCCGGAAGCGCGGTCGCGGCCCCCGCGTCGGCGTCGTGCGCGAGGTCGGTCACGGCGTCCGGTTGGGGGCGGGGAGGCTCAACCGCCGGCGATCGGCCGGCGCATGATGACCAGGCCGGCGTCGATCGGGAGCTGGTGGACCTGCTCGGCGTGGCCCTCGCCGTGGCTGACGACCCCGAAGTAGCCCCGGTCGATCTCGGTGCGGAAGGCGGTCACCGCGGCCTCCACGGAGGCGGGATCGTCGGTTGTCCACTCGGCGAGCTCGGTGTGGCCGGTGTGGTCCATGCGGATGAGTCGCGACATGGGTCCATGCTACGCCGACCCCGGCGGGCCGCAAGGGCGCCGGGCGCGCGGGCGCTTGCGTGCGCACGACGTCGGGGGTGGGTTCACTCCTGCAGCCGCGTGAGCGTCAGGCGCCCGAGCGCCGCGGCGTCCGGATCGTCCTCGAGGGCGGCGAAGATGACGCCGAAGCACAGCGCCCAGCCACGGGCGCGGTCCAGCAGCGCGCCCTCGACCGGTCCGTAGCCCGCGCAGAAGGCTCCGTGCAGCCCCGGCTCGAGGACGGTCCACAGCACGCTCAGGTCCACCGCCGGATCGCCGCCGGCCACGTCGCCCCAGTCGATGATCGCCGCCAGGCCGCCATCGGCCGCGACGATCAGGTTGCGGGCGTGGAGGTCGCCGTGGATCCAGCGGAGCGTGGTCGGCGCGGGTGCCGCAGCCAGGGCGCGACGCCAGCAGCGTGTGAGGGGGCGCGGAGCTTCGCGGTCGCACAACGCCTCCAGCGCCTCCAGCGGGTCGGGCCGTCCGGCGAGCGCGACGCTGCGATACGGGTTGCGGGGTGCGTCCGCCGCGGACGGGACGTGGAGCGCGTGCAGGGCGTCGCCCAGCGCCCGGGCGCCCGCCGGGGACAGCGTGCGCGCCGCCGCGGTTCGTCCTGCGAACCACGGCACGACGCTCCACGGCCACGGGTAGTCCGCGCCCGGACCGCCGACGCGCACGGGTGCCGGCACGGGAACGGGCAGTGCCGGCGCGAGCACCGGCAGCCAGCGCTGCTCGAGCTCGATGAGCTCCACGGCGAACGCGCGCCGCGGCACCCGGACGGCGAGGGCATCGCCCAGCCTCCACGTGTCGTTGTCCCAGCCGCCGGCGACCAGTTCGAGCGGCAGGTCCGCGAGGTCCGGGTGCTGATCGCGCAGCAGCCCCCGGACGAGGTCCTCGTCCACCGCGATCTCGGCGGGCGGGACCCCCACGCCCGCCTCGCCTACAACCCCAGCTGGGAGCGGACGAGCTTCGTGACCTCGCCGCCGTCGGCGCGGCCCTTGGTCGCCTTCATGACGTGGCCGATGATCACGCCCATCGGCTTCATGTCGCCGCCTCGCAGGCGCTCGGCGATGTCCGGGTTGGCGGCAAGGGCCTCCTGCACGACCGGCGCGAGGGTGTCCTCCCCACCGACCGCGCCCAGGCCCTGCGCCTCGACGATGGCCGCCGGGTCCCCGCCCTCGGCGATTAGGACCTCGAGCACCTGCCGGCCGCCGGCCGCGGTCACAGACTTCGCGCCGACGAGCGCGACGAGCTGCGCCAGCGCGGCCGGCGTGACCTTCGAGCCGCCCGGATCCGTCTCCCCCTCCAGGCGCTTGAGCAGCTCGTTCGTCGTCCAGTTCGCCAGCGGGCCGGCGGTGGCGGCACTGACGCCGTCCGGGGACGCCGCCAGCGCTTCCTCGAACCAGTCACCGAGCTCCGAGCGCCAGGCCAGCAGCTTCGCCGTGTCCGGATGCAGCTCCAGGTCCTCCTCGAAGCGCGCGGCACGGGCGGCGGGCAACTCGGGCATCGCGGCACGGGCGCGCTCGATCATCGCGGCGGTCACCGGGACGGGCACGAGGTCGGGCTCCGGGAAGTAGCGGTAGTCGTTCGCCTCCTCCTTGGAGCGCATCGAGGTCAGCGCCTCGGTCCGCGGGTCGAAGTGGAGCGTCTCCTGCACGACGCGCTCCCCGGCGTCCAGCAGGGCCGCCTGCCGCGCCACCTCGGCCGTGATGCCCTTCTCGATGTACCGGAAGGAGTTCATGTTCTTCAGCTCGGTCTTGGTCCCGAGCTCGGTCTGCCCATGCGGGCGGATGGAGATGTTGGCGTCGCAGCGCAGCGAGCCCTCCTCCATGTTCACGTCGCTCACCCCGAGCACCCGCAGCGTCGTGCGCAGCAGGCGCAGGAACTCGCCGGCCTGCTCGGCGGAGTGGATGTCCGGCTCCGTGACGATCTCGGCCAGCGGAGTGCCTCCGCGGTTGAAGTCGACGACGGAGCTCGCGGAGCCGTGGATCCGGCCGGAGGCCCCAGCGTGGATCGTCTTGGCCGCGTCCTCCTCCAGGTGCACACGCTCGATGCGCACGCCGCCGATCCCGCCCCCCGCGCAGAGCGGTTCGTCGAACTGGCTGATCTGGTAGCCCTTGGGACTGTCGGGATAGAAGTACTGCTTGCGGTCGAACTTCATCCGCGGCGCGATCTCGCAGCCGAGGGCGTGGCCGATCATCACGCCGAGGTGGATGGCCTCCGCGTTGGGGACGGGCAGCGACCCCGGCAGCGCGAGGCAGACCTCGCACACCCGTGTGTTGGGTGGCTCGCCGAACGTCAGCTCGCAGCCGCAGAACATCTTGGTGCGCGTCTTCAGCTGGACGTGGATCTCCAGCCCGATGACGATCTCGTAGTCGCTCACGGGGCTCATGCGGCCGCACCTCCGCCGATGCGCGACGGGGTGTTCTCGAAGGCGAAAGCGCGCTCCAGCGCGTGGGCCGCTTCCAGGATGCGGTTCTCGCTGAACGCGGGCCCGGCCAGCTGCAGGCCGACGGGCAGTCCCTCGCTGAGGCCGCAGGGGAGCGAGATCGCCGGGATGCCGGCCAGGGAGATCGGGATGGTGAAAGCGTCGTTGAGGTACATCGACAGCGGGTCCTCGGTCTTGGCGCCGAGCGGGAAGGCGACCCCGGGGCTCGTCGGCGTGACGATCAGGTCGACGCCGGCGAAGGCCGCGTCGAAGTCGCGCGCGATCAGCGTGCGGACCTTCTGCGCGCTCGCGTAGTAGGCGTCGTAGAAGCCGGAGGACAGCGCGTAGGTCCCGATGAGGATGCGGCGCTTGACTTCGTCCCCGAAGAAGTCGTGGCGGGTCTCGGTGTACATCGACAGCAGGTCGCCGGCCTCGCTGCGAGCGCCGTAGCGGACACCGTCGAAGCGCGCGAGATTGGACGAGGCCTCCGCCGGCGCCAGGATGTAGTAGGCGCTCAGTCCGTGGTCGGCGTGCGGCAGGGCGACCTGCTCGACGGTGGCGCCGAGTGAGCGGGCGGTCTCGAGCGCCGCCGCGAAGGCGGCCATGACCCCGGGCTCCACGCCCTCGCCCGTCAGCGTGTCCGGGACGCCGAGGCGGATGCCGTCCAGGCGCTCCCCCGTCGGCAGCGCGATCTCGTCCGGACGGCCGACCGAGGTCGCGTCGCGCTCGTCGCGCCCGTGCATGTGCGCGTAGAGCAGCGCGGTGTCGGTCACGGTGCGGGCGAACGGGCCCGCCTGGTCCAGCGAGGAGGCGAAGGCGATCATGCCGTAGCGGCTGACGCTGCCGTAGGTGGGCTTCAGGCCGACGATCCCGCAGAGCGCGGCGGGCTGGCGGATCGAGCCGCCGGTGTCGGTCCCGAGGGCCCAGGGCGCGAGGCCCGCGGCCACGGCTGCGGCGCTGCCGCCGGAGGACCCGCCGGGCACGCGGGTGTGGTCCCACGGGTTCTTCACGGGGCCGTAGCCGGAGTTCTCGTTGGAGGAGCCCATGGCGAACTCGTCCTGGTTGGTCTTGCCGAGCAGGCTCGTGCCGGCGGCGGCCAGCTGCGCCACGACCGTCGCGTCGTACGGCGGCCGGTAGCCCTCGAGGATCCGCGAGCCGGCCTGCGACGGGACTCCCCGGGTGCAGAAGAGGTCCTTGACGGCGAGGGGGACCCCGCGCAGCGGGGCGTCCGCCGCGACGCCCAGGTCGGGCGTGTCCTCGGCGACCCATGTGTAGGCGTTCAGCTCGTCGGCCGCGGCGGCGGCCCGGTAGGCCCCGAACAGCTCGGCGGCATCGAGGTCCCCGGCGGCGATCGCGTCGATCGCGGCCTTCGCGGTGAGGTCGGTCAGCTCGGCGGACACGGCTCAGGCCTGCGGGCTCGGGACGCGGAAGCCGTCGTCGGCGACGTCGGGGGCGTTCTCGAAGGCGACCTCGCGCGGCAGCGACGGGCGGACCTCGTCGGCGCGCAGGCGACCGGCGCCAGGGACGACGTGCGCGGTCGGCTCGACGGCGCTGAGGTCGAGGGCGGCGAGCGTCTCGATGTGGCCCAGGATGCTGGAGAGCTCGGTGCTCATGCGCCCCACCTCCTCGTCGGAGAGCTGCAGCCGCGCCAGGCGCGCGACGTGGAGGACCTGCGTGCGGTCAATCATCGGCCCCGCAGTCTACGACCGCGGCCCGCGAGGCGACCGCCTCCCGGGACGCTAGGCCGTGGCGGGCGGCGCGGGGCGCACGGGGACCTCGGGCGGCACGCTGAGCGGGCTGTCGAGGCGGTCGTCGCGCAACGTGAGCCAGGAGCCGGCGCCGATGGCGGCCAGTCCGAGCAGCCCGAGCCACGACGGCGCCAGCATGTTCACGTCGCGGTCGCTCCAGCCGAGCTCCAGACCGGGCTGGAAGAGCGTGAGCCGCAGCAGCAGCACGACGAACGCCAGCAGCGACCACGCGGTCGTGATGACGGCGGCTACGACGGGCAGCACGGGCGTGTCGCGCTCGAGCACCGTCAGCGCGACGAGCGTGAGCGCTCCGAGGATGCTGATCAGCAGCATCGCGACCAGGAACCAGCCGAGCGCGGACCACCCGGACTGCGCGAACTGGTTCACGAAGGTCCCCGTGACCCGCTTCGCCGTCGCCTCCAGCGGGGAGGACACGTCGCCGCCACCGGCGTACCGGATCCGGTACTCGGGCTTGGCCCAGTCGAGGAACAGCATCAGCGTAAGCAGGACGGCCCCGGCGCCGGCGAGCGCCTCCCCCGCGCGCAGACGGGCGAGGTTCATGCCGACATCCTCGCGGCCGTCAGGGTGTTGCGCAGCAGGTAGGCGATCGTCATCGGGCCGACGCCTCCGGGGACGGGCGTGATCGCGGCGGCGACCTCGGCCGCGGCGGCGAAGTCCACGTCGCCCGTGAGGGTGGGCGGGGGCCCGGGCAGGCGGTTCATGCCGACGTCGATGACCGTGGCGCCGGGCTTGACCCAGTCGCCCTTCACCAGGTGCGCGACGCCCACGGCGGCGATGAGGATGTCCGCGCGGCGGCAGACCTCGCCGAGATCGGCGGTGCGCGAGTGGCAGATCGTCACGGTCGCGTTCGCGGCCAGCAGCAGCTGCGCCATCGGCTTGCCGAAGAGGTTCGAGCGGCCGACGATGACCGCCTCCCTGCCCTGCGGGTCGACGCCGGCCTCCTCGAGCAGGCGCATGACGCCCGCGGGCGTGCACGGGACCAGGCCCGGCATGCCGAGCGCCAGGCGCCCGGCCGAGGCGATCGTCAGGCCGTCGACGTCCTTGTGGGCCGCGATGCGGTTCGTGATCTCCACGCCGTCCAGGTGCTGCGGGACCGGGAGCTGGCAGAGGATGCCGCTGACGTCCGGGTTCGCGTTCAGCTCGTCGATGAGGGCGAGCAGGTCCTCGCGGCTCGTGTCGGCCGGGAGGCGGTGGTCGAACCCGCGGATGCCGACCTCCGCGCACGCCTTCTGCTTGCCGCCGACGTAGACCGCGCTCGCGGCGTCCTCCCCCACGAGGATCGTGGCCAGGCCGGGCGTGTGGCCCGTCTGCGCGAGGTAGGTGGCGACGTCGTCGGCGACCTCGCCGCGCACCCGGGCCGCTATCGCCTTGCCGTCGAGAAGTGTGGCGCTCATATGCGGATCGCAGGCTAATGGACGGGCGCGACGGGGCGCCGGTCGAGCGTCCCCGCCCGGAGCAGGAGCCCGTCGACGACCGGTCCGAGCATCAGGATCGCCACGAACGTCCCGACGCCGACCGAGGCGCCGAGCGCCCACCCCACCAGACCGCCCCCGAACTGGACGAGCGAGTAGCCCCAGCGGAAGGGCATCGGCGGGTCGTAGGAGAGCGCCAGGGCCTCCGCCGGGGCGGCGCCCGTGCCGCTGCCGAGGTAGCCCGCGACGCCGACGCACAGCGTGGGCAGCGCCAGCAGCAGCAGCGTCACGCGGGCCACGGTGCCGTCGGGGGCCGACAGCAGTCCGAGCCCGATCGAGACGGACACGCCCACCAGCACCGGCTGCGCGATCGTGCCGGGGCCGGGGATGATCCCGCGGCGCCACGCCACGAGCACGAAGGCGATCCCCACGAGTGAGTTGGCGACGGCGAACGGGACGCCGGCGCTCGTGCTCAGCCCGCTGACGAGCGTCGAGTAGCCGTCCGAGCCGTAGGCCGCGCGCAGCAGCAGCGTCACGCCGGCGCCGAGGATCACGCAGGAGGACACGAGCTGCGTCGCCGCCGCCCGGCCCGGGATGACCGTCCGCAAGCCGCCGCTACTTCTTGGTGATCGGGGCGTAGTCCGCCATCAGCTTGCGCTCGGAGCCGTCGGAGGCGAACCGGACGACGACCACGCCGCCGCCCTCCACGCCCGTGACCACGCCGTCGCCGAAGGCCGCGTGCACCACGTCGTCCCCCATCCGGAAGGACGGCGCGGCCTGCTGACCCTCGTCCCAGGCCGAGGCCGACCGCCCGCCGCCGCCCCCGCCCGAGGACCACGAGGACATCGCGCGCGGGCGCGGGGCGCCGGCCGCGACGGTCGCGGCGCCCCAGCCGGACGCCGTGCCCTGCCGGTCGACGAGATCCGTCGGCAGCTCCGCCAGGAAGCGGCTGGGCAGGCCGTAGTTCGGTGCGCCGCCGAAGACCGCGCGCCGGCGGGCATGGGAGATCGTCAGGGAGCGCATCGCCCGGGTGATGCCGACGTACATCAGGCGCCGCTCCTCCTCCAGCGTCCCCTCCTCGATCGAGCGCGAGTGCGGGAAGACGCCCTCCTCGCAGCCGATCAGGTAGACGATCGGGTACTCCAGGCCCTTGGCGTTGTGGAGCGTCATCAGCGTCACCATGCCGGTGTCGTCCTCGCGCGTGTCCGCGTCCGCGACCAGCGAGATCTGCTGCAGGAAGACGTCGACGGTGTCCTCGAGCTCAGGGTCCTCCGCGGTGGCGTGGTCGAACTCGCGGGCGACCTCGACGAGCTCTTGGAGGTTCTCGATGCGGCCCTGCGCCTCGATCGAGCGCTCGTTCTCCAGCGCGTCGAGGTAGCCCGTCTCGTGCAGGACTGCTTCCAGCAGGTCGCCGACCGGCACGCCCTCGTCCATGCGCGCGCGGAGGTTGTTCATCGTGTCCATGAAGCGCCCGAGGGACTTCACCGCGGCGCTGCCGAGGCCGGGGACGCCGAGCGGGTCCTCCGCCGCCTCCCAGATCGGGATACCCATCGTCTGCGCGTGGCTGATGACCCGCGAGAGCGACGTCTGGCCGATGCCGCGGCGCGGCGAGTTGACCACGCGCGTGAAGGAGACGACGTCCTGGCCGTTGCCGAGGATCGTCAGGTACGAGACGGCGTCCTTGATCTCCGCGCGCTCGTAGAACTTCGTGCCGCCGATCACCTGGTAGGCGATCTCGCGCCGGACGAGCGTGTCCTCCATGACCCGCGACTGCGCGTTCGTCCGGTAGAAGATCGCGATCTCCGAGCGGGAGACGCCCTCCTCCACGAGGCGCTCGATCTCCCCGACGACGTAGCGACCCTCGGCGTGCTCGTCCTCGAGCTCGCGCACGACGATCGGGTCGCCCTCGCCCTGGTCGGTCCACAGCGTCTTCGGGATCTGCGCCCGGTTGTGGGCGATGATCGCGTTCGCCGCGCTCAGGATGGTCTGATTCGAGCGGTAGTTCTGCTCGAGCTTGACCGTCACCGCGTCCTGGTAGTCGTCCTGGAAGTTCAGGATGTTGGAGATGTCGGCTCCGCGGAAGGAGTAGACCGACTGCCCGTCGTCCCCCACCACCATCAGGTTCCGCGGCAGGGACGGATCGTCCCCCGCGAGCAGCTGGAGCAGGCGGTACTGCGCGTGGTTCGTGTCCTGGTACTCGTCGACCAGGATGTGGCGGAAGGTCGCCTGGTAGCGGGCGCGGACCTCCGGGAAGAGCTGCAGGACGTTGACGACGTTGTTCAGCAGGTCGTCGAAGTCCATGGCGTTCATGGAGTGCAGCTGCGCCTGGTAGCGCTCGTACACGTCCGCGATCGTCTGCTCGTAGTAGCCGCCCACGAGCTGGCGGTACGCGTCCGGATCGCGCAGCTTGTTCTTCGCGTCCGAGATCTGGTTCAGGACGGCTGCGGGCGTGAAGCGCTTGCTGTCGACGTCCAGCTCGTCGAGGCACCGCTTGACCAGGCGGCGGCTGTCGGACGTATCGTAGATCGTGAACTGCCTGGTGTACCCAAGACGCGGCGCCTCGCTGCGGAGGATGCGCACGCACGCGGCGTGGAAGGTCATGACCCACATCGCGCGCGTGGAATGGCCGAGCAGCATGCCGACGCGCTCACGCATCTCCTGCGCGGCCTTGTTGGTGAACGTGATGGCCAGGATCTCCCCCGGGCGGGCCTGGCCCGTGCGGATGAGGAAGGCGATCCGGTGCACCAGCACGCGGGTCTTGCCCGAGCCGGCGCCCGCCAGGACGAGCAGCGGTCCCTCGCCGTGGACGACCGCCGCACGCTGGGGCTCGTTGAGTCCGTCGAGCAGGCTCTCCAGGCGGTCGGCGGGGGCGGCGTCGGGCATCCCTGTCGAGGATAGGCCCGCGACCGGCGGCGCCCGCGCGGCCCGCCCCGCGACCGGCGGGATGTATCAACGCCGAGCAGCAGCGACCCTGCTTCTCGGCGTGCTCTGCGCGGGCGGGGTGGGGACGACCGCCACGGCGTCCGCGTCCGCGTCCGCTTGCGCGAACGCCGCCGCCGCCACGCAGGCGCAGGACCTCGACCGTGCCGCCCGGACGGTCCGCTGCCTGATCAACGACGCCCGCGCCCGGCGTCACCTGCCGGCCGTGCGCCCGGCGAGCCGCCTGCAGCGCGCCGCGGCCCGGCACTCGAGGGCGATGCTCAGCGCCGGGCTGTTCGACCACACCGTGCCGGGCGAGCTGCCCCTGGCCGTCCGGGTGCGCCGTACGGGCTACCTGACGCGCGCCCGGCGGTGGTCGCTCGGCGAGGCCATCGCGTGGGCCCAGGGCGACCAGACGAGCCCTCGGGCCCTGGTTGCCGCCCTGCTCGCCAGCCCGCCACACCGCGCCATCCTGCTGGACCCCCGGTTCCGTGAGATCGGCGTCGGCCTCCTGCGCGGCGTCCCGCGCAGCCGCGCTCACGACGTCACGGGGGCCACGCTGACGCTGGACTTCGGTCGCGTGACGCAGCGCTGAGCGCGCGACCCGGTCGACGCGCGCGGCTGGGGGCTCTAGCCTGCGGCCCCCGATGAGCTTGCCTGCCGCTTCCACCCTCCCGGACGAGGTCCGCGCGCACTGCGCGGCGGTCGCGGCCTCCGCGACCGCGGTGCGCATCGACGAGAGCGCCCTCACGCGGATCGCCGACGGGGGCTGGGACGTCGCCGACCCGGGGCTGGACGCGCGCAGTCACCTGCTCGACGCGGAACCGGAGGACGTGGCCATGGCGATGCTGATCGGCGACGCGGTGAACTTCGGCTCGGGGTGGTTCCCCACCCTGCGCAAGCGCGTCGACCACGCCACCGGGCGACCGTTGTCCGGGTCGATCACCATCGCCACCGCCCTGGTCGAGCACTACCGCGCCCACGGCGTCTGGCGGCCCGAGCAGCTCCGGCGGACCCGGACCGACGTGCTCGCGGCGGTGCTCGGGCAGCGGCCCGACCACGAGCTCATGAGCCTCTACGCCCAGGCGATGCGGGCCCTGGGCAGCTTCCTCGGAGACCGGACGGCCCTGGGCTTCGTCGCGGAGGCCGGCGGCTCGGCCGCCACCCTCGCACGCTCGCTCGCGGACGGCATGGCGCTGTTCGCCGACCACGGCTTCTACAAGCGCGCGCAGATCACGGCGAACGACCTCGCACTCGCCGGGGTCGCGCGCTTCGGGGACCTGGACGAGCTGACGATCTTCGCCGACAACCTCGTCCCGCACGTGCTGCGCTGCGAGGGAGTGCTGGTCTACGACGTCGCGCTCGCCGAGCACGTCGACGCCGGGCGCACCCTCCCGCTCGGGCGGTGGGAGCGGGAGATCCGCGGCTGTGCCGTGCACGCCTGCGAGCAGCTGGCGCCCGCTCTCGGCGTCCCGCCGCGGGTGCTGGACACCTGGCTGTGGAACCGGGGGCAGGACGCGGCGATGAAGGCCCGCCCGCGGCATCGCTGCCGCAACGTCTTCTACTGAGCCCCGCTCAACCGCCGGCCGGGCTCGGGCCACGAACCGCCCGCAGCCGCCGCACGTCGTCCGCGGTGCGGGCCGGATCGGCCTGCGGGCCGCCCATCTCCCCCACCGCGGACTCCAGGGCGGCCAGGCGCG
This sequence comes from Solirubrobacterales bacterium, assembly GCA_025963955.1. Classification (GTDB taxonomy): domain Bacteria; phylum Actinomycetota; class Thermoleophilia; order Solirubrobacterales; family Solirubrobacteraceae; genus Paraconexibacter. Next base: position 2,430 of record JAOPZU010000530.1, on the reverse strand, counting down.
TGGTCAGCGCTCGCAGCGCGTCGGCGACCGGGTCGGGCAGGTGGATCCAGTCGGCGTCCGGGCCCTCGGGACGACGGCCGTCGATGCGCACGGGGTGCCCGGGATTGCCGACGACGGTGGAGTTCGCCGGCACGTCCTTGATGACGACGGTGTTGGCCCCGATCTTCGCGCCGTGGCCGACGACGATCGGGCCGAGCAGCTTCGCGCCGGAGCCGACGGTGACGTTGTCCTCGACGGTCGGGTGCCGCTTGCCCGTCGCGAACCCCGTGCCCCCGAGGGTGACGCCCTGGTAGAGGGTGACGTTCCGCCCGATGGCGGCGGTCTCGCCGATGACGACGCCCATGCCGTGATCGATGAACAGACCGTCGCCGATCCGCGCCGCCGGATGAATCTCGATGCCGGTCACCGCGCGCGTCGCGTAGGCGATCGAGCGCGGAAGCACCGGGATGTCGTGGTCGTGCAGCGCGTGTGCCACGCGGTGGGCCAGCAGCGCGTGCACCCCGGGCCACGCGGCGAGCACCTCGAGGGAGCTGACCCCGCGCGCCGCGGGATCGCGGTCGTGCGCGGCGGCGACGTCCTTGCGGATCTCACCGGCCACCCGGGCGATGGTGCGCAGGCCAAGCATCTCCGCGCAGCGTAGCGCCGTCCCCCGGGACCGGCGATCCCCGGTCGCCGCCCTGCGCGATACTCCGGGCCGTCGATGGCCCGGCCGCGCGTCCTCATCCTCCACGGCTGGAACGGGTCACCGCCCGGTCACTGGCAGCACTGGCTCGCGGGTCAGCTGCGCCGCGAGGGCTGCGGGGTCCGCTTCCCGGACCTGCCCGCGTGCGAGCACCCGTGTCCCGATCTCTGGGGCGCCGCCCTGCACCCTGAGCTCGCGGCGCTCGCCGCGCTGCCGGGCGACGGCGAGCGCGTGGTGGTCTGCCACTCCCTCGGCTGCGTGCTGTGGCTGCGTGAGGCGCACCGCCTGGCGCCCGAGCACCGCGTGGACCGGGTCGTCCTGGTCGCCCCGCCCTGTCCGGGGGCCGACGTGCCGGAGCTTGCGCCGTTCTACCCCACGCGCGCCCAGCGCGAGGACGTCGCCGGGGCGGCTCGCGGGCAGACCCTCCTGGTCTGCTCGGATAACGACCCGTACTGCCCGGGGACTGGGCCGGCGGAGCACTGGGGCGCCCCGCTGGCGCTGGAGCTCGACGTGCTGCCCGGCGCGGGCCACCTCAACATCGAGGCCGGGTACGGCCCGTGGCCGGCGATGGCGGACTGGATCCTGGGGCGCCGCCGGCACGTGGCGACCGCGGCGGCCTGAGCGGGTTCCGCCGGCCTCAGTACGCGAAGAACGGCAGCGAGACGTAGCGCTCGCCGCTGTCGGGCAGGACGACCGCGAAGCGCTTGCCCTGCGACTCCGGCCGAGCTGCGACCTGCAGCGCGGTCCAGAGCGCGGCGCCGCAGGACATGCCGACGAGCAGGCCCTCGCGCCGGGCGCACAGGCGCGCGGTCTCGATCGCGTCCTCGTCACTGACGGCGATGACCTCGTCGAGCAGCTCGCGGTTGAGGACCGGCGGCACGAAGCCCGCGCCGATGCCCTGGATGCGGTGCGGGCCGGCGGGGCGGCCGCTGATCACGGCCGAGCTCGCGGGCTCACAGCCGATGACCTGGAGCTTCGGGTTGCGGTGCTGCAGGAACTCGCCGGCACCCGTGATGGTGCCGCCCGTCCCGATGCCGGCGACGAGCACGTCGACGTTGCCGTCGAGCTGCGACCAGATCTCCGGGCCGGTGCCGCGACGGTGCGCCTCGGGGTTCGCGGGGTTCGAGAACTGGTCCGGGAGGAAGACGTCGTCGCGGCGAGCCAGGGCGCGGGCGGCGGAGACGGCCTCGTTCATGCCACCGAGTGACTCGATGACCTCCACCTTCGCGCCGTAGAGACGCAGCAGACCCTCACGCTCACGGCTCATCCCCTGCGGGAGGGTCAGCACGAGCTCGTAGCCCTTGGCCGCGCAGACGAAGGCCAGGGCGATGCCGGTGTTGCCGCTCGTCGCCTCGACGATCGTCGTCTTTCCCGGCTCGATGCGGCCGACCTGCTCGGCGGCCTCGATCATCGCCACGCCGATCCGGTCCTTGACGCTGCCGCCGGGGTTGCTCGCCTCGATCTTGCCGAACAGGGAGACGCCCTCCGGCGCCAGCCGCGTCAGCTGCACCATGGGGGTGCGACCCACAAGGGCCGAAACGTTGATCGGGATTCCCGCCATCTGGTTCGAGGATACGCACACGGGCGCGGGGCCGCTCGTCCTCGGGGTCGTGCCGCGGACGCTCCCGGTCCAGGCCGACGGCGAAGAACCCGTGGTGGCCGCGCCCCTGTCCGTCGCTCCGCCCGGCGCCCGCCTGGTGGCGGCGCCGCCCGCCGCGACGGTTCAGGCGACGCGCTCGGCCTGATCG
>JAOPZU010000438.1 GCA_025963955.1 Solirubrobacterales bacterium | reverse complement strand
GGCGGCCTGCAGCACCGTGGCGTCGAGCGCGTAGACGCCGCTCTCCCCCTGCACCGGCTCGATGATGACCGCTGCGGTTTGCGGGCCGACGGCCGCCGTGATGGCCTCGACGGTCGGCTCGACCGCGCTGAACCCCGGGACCAGCGGCGCGAACGGCGCCTGCTTGGCCTCCTGCGGCGTGGCGCTCAGGGCGCCGTAGGTCCGGCCGTGGAAGCCGCGGTGGACCGAGATGATGTCGCCCGCGCGGCGGCGCTTGCGCGCGCACTTGAGCGCGGCCTCGACGGCCTCCGTCCCGCTGTTGGTGAAGAAGACGCGCGTCCCGTCGCCGAGCGCCGAGGCCCGCGCCAGGCGCTCGGCCAGGCGCACCATGGGGTCGGTGTAGAAGAGGTTGCCGACGTGGATCAGCGAGCCGGCCTGCTCCCGGATCGCCGCGACGACACGCGGGTGGCAATGACCGACGGAGTTGACCGCCAGGCCCGTCTGCAGGTCCAGGTACTCGTGTCCGTCGGCGTCCCACAGGCACGCGCCCTCGCCGCGCACGAACTCGACGGGCTGCCGGGCGTAGTTGTGGGTCAGGAAGTCGTCGGCGATGGTCACAGCGCAGCCCGGATCTTCGTGCCGATACCAGCGTTCGTGAAGAGCTCGAGCAGCAGCGAGTGCGGGACGCGGCCGTCGACGATGTGGGCGAAGGACACGCCCCCGTGGATCGCGTCGATGCAGGCCTGGAGCTTGGGGCGCATCCCGCCGCTGATGCCGGGCAGCGCCGCCTCGACCTCGTCGGCGTGCGCCTCGGAGATGACGGACGTCGGGTCGGCCGGGTCGCGCATCCAGCCTTCCACGTCGGTGAGGAACATGACCTTGTAGGCGCCCATCGCGCGGGCTACGGCGGTGGCGGCCTCGTCGGCGTTGACGTTGTAGGACGCGCCGTCCGCGTCCGCCGCGATCGACGCGACGACCGGGATGTAGTCCTGGGCGATGTGGTTGATGACGTCCACGTCGACCTTCTCGATGCGGCCGACGTAGCCGATGTCCGAGCCGTCCCTGGCCAGCTGCTTCTCCGCGCGGAAGAGGCCGCCGTCGTCGCCGGACAGGCCGACCGCCGGCTGCCCGTGGCGGTTGATGCGCAGCACGATGTCCTTGTTCACCTTGCCGACGAGGACCATCTTCGCGATCTCCACGGTGTCGGCGTCGGACACCCGCAGCCCGTCGACGAACTCGACGTCCATGTCCAGGCGCCGCATGTACCTCGTGATGTCGGGGCCGCCGCCGTGCACGACGACGACGTTCAGCCCGACGTACTTCAGCAGCACGACGTCGCGGGCGAACTCCTCGCGCAGCGCCGGGTCGGTCATCGCCGCGCCGCCGTACTTGACGACGATCGTGCGGCCGTGGAACTCGCGGATGTACGGCAGGGCCTCCAGGAGGGTGCCGACGTCGCGGGCCGGCCGGGCTACGTCTGGGGTCTTCATGTCGTGTACTCCGCGTTGATCGTCACGTACTCGTGGGAGAGGTCGGAGAAGAAGACCTCCGCCTCGTGGCCGTCACCGGGAAGCCCGATGACGTACTCGACCTCGTCGCGGGCGACGAGCTGCGCCAGGGCCGCCTCGTCGTGCGGCAGCGCCGCACCGGCCGTCGCGACCTGCACGCCCTCGATCGCAATGTCGAACGCGATGGACGGGCTGCCGTAGAGCGCGCCGCCGATCGCCTGGGCGATGCGGCCCCAGTTCGGGTCCCCGCCGTGCAGCGCGGCCTTGACGAGCGGCGAGTTCGCCACGGCGCGCGCCACGACCTCCCCCGCCCCGTGGTTGCCGCCGCGCACGCTGACCCGCGCGATCCGCCGTGACCCCTCGCCGTCGCGGATGATCTCCAGCGCGAGCTGCCGCAGCAGGGCGTCGAGCGCCTGGCCGAAGCGCACCTCGTCCTCGCTCTCCGGCGCGACGCTCACGGCAGAGGCCCCGGAGCACTGCAGCACGACCGTGTCGTTCGTCGACAGCTGGCCGTCGACGCTGATGCGGTCGAAGGCCCGCTTGACGGTGACGCCGAGCAGCAGGTCGGCGGTCTCCTCGCTCAGTCGCGCGTCCGTCTGGACGAAGCACAGCATCGTCGCGAAGCGCGGCTGGATCATCCCCGCCCCCTTGGCCTGCGCGGTGAGCTGTACGGGGCCGCCGCTGAGCTCGATCGTCAGCGACGCGCGCTTGTCGAACTTGTCCGTGGTCATGATCGCCTTCGCGAAGGCGCCCTCGCCGCACGGGCCGAGCTCGCGTCCCGCGTCGAGCAGGCCCCGCACCACCTTGCGCCCGTCGAGCTGGACCCCGATCACGCCCGTCGAGCAGACCGCGACGTTGTCCTCCGCCACGCCGCAGGCCATCGCGGCGGCGCCCTGCATCCTGGCTGCCTCGTCCATCCCGCGGCCGCCGGTGGCGGCGTTCGCGTTGCCCGAGTTGACGGCCACGACGCGCAGCGCGCCGGCCTTCGCGCGGTCGCGCGTGACCACCACGGGTGCGGCGAGGACGGCGCTGGAGGTGAAGCGGATCGCGCTCGTGACGTGCTCCCCCTCGGCGACCATCAGCCCGAGGTCCAGACGCCCGCTCTCCTTCAGCCCGCAGGCCACGCCGGCCGCGCGGAAGCCCTGCGGTAGGCCGCCCGGGATCTGGCTCGTGACCCAGTCCGGCGGCTGCACCCAGCGGGAGCGGAAGAAGGACGCGTCGCTCACAGGATGCCCTCGGTCTCGTCGTAGCCCAGCATCAGGTTGAGGTTCTGGACCGCCTGTGAGGAGGTCCCCTTCCAGAGGTTGTCGATCGCGGCGAAGACGAAGACCTTCTGCGTGCGCGCGTCGACGTGGACGTGCAGGCGGCAGAGGTTCGTCCCGCGCACGTCGCGCACCCCTGGCGGACGGTCCACGAGCTCGACGAACGGCTCGTCCGCGTAGGCCTTCTCGTAGAGCCCGTGCACGTCGACGGGCTCCCGGAGCGTCGCGTAGCACGAGAGCAGCTCGCCCTGGTCCAGCGGCAGCAGATGCGGCGTGAAGACGGACGCGAAGCCGGTGGCGCCCGCGGCGGCGAGCTCCTGGTCGATCTCCGGCATGTGGCGGTGACGGCCGACGCCGTAGGGCGTGACGTTCTCGGTGACGGACACGAAGTGCGTCTTGTCCGTCGCCGCGCGGCCGGCGCCCGAGACGCCGGTCTTCGCGTCGATGACCGCATCGCTCAGGTGCCCGGCCAGCGGCGCCAGCGCGAGGATCGCCGCGGTCGGGAAGCACCCCGGGTTCGCGACCAGGTCGGCCCCCGCGAGCTGCTCGCGGTAGCGCTCGGGCAGCCCGTAGACCGCCTCGTCCAGCAGCGCAGGCGCCGTGTGCGGGACGTACCACTCCTCGTAGACCGCCTGCGAGCGCAGGCGGAAGTCCGCGCTGAGGTCGACGACCTTCAGCCCGTTCGCGCGGAGCGCGGCGACCGTCTGCGCGGCGGCCCCGTGCGGGTAGGCGACGATCGCGGCGTCCACCCCCTCGGTGTGGCGCTCCACGTCGAGCTCCTCGAGCACCAGCGGCACCCGGTGGTGCGGGAACAGCTGGTCCAGCCGCTGCCCGGCGTACGAGCGGGAGGTGATCCCCGCGAGCTCCATAAACGGGTGCCGGTCGACGAGCACCGCGGCCAGCGCGCCCGCGTAACCGGACGCGCCGGCTACGAGGACCCGCGCGGTCTTGGGCGTCTCAGCCACGCAGCTCACCTCCGAGCTCCTTCTCCAGGCGCTTGACGAGCTTGCCACGCAGGCGCGCGATGTCCTCCTCGGCCAGCGTGCGGTCCTTCGCGCGGAAGGCGACGCGGAGCGCGACCGACGTCTTGCCGGGCCCGACCTGCTCGCCCGCGTAGACGTCGAAGATCCGCACCTCGTCGGCCACCTGGGCCACGAGCGCGGCGACGTCGGCCGCGGGGACCGTGTCCGGGACCACGACGGCGAGGTCCTGCCGGACGGCGGGGAAGCTCGTCACGTCGCGGTAGGCGACGACCTCGGGTGCGGCCGCGACGAGCTGCTCGAGGTTGACGGCGAAGAGGCCGACGGGCCGGCCCGCCAGGTCCCAGCCGGCGGCGACGGCCGGATGCACCTCGCCGACGAAGCCGACGCGGGTGCCGCCCAGCAGCACCTCGGCCGTGCGGCCCGGGTGCAGGAACGGCCAGTCGGCGCAGGCCTTGAAGCTCAGCTCGACGCGCAGCGCCTCGGCGACCGCCTCCAGCAGCCCCTTGGCCGCGAACACGTCGGCGAGCGGCCCGGTCCCGCCGCGCCACGAGGCCGGCGACATCGGCCCGGTCACGAGCGCGGCGAGCGCGTGGTGCTCGTCCGCCAGCGGCTGCGCCGGATCACCGTGGCGCAGGTAGACCGTCCCGGACTCGAAGATCGCCACGTCGCCCTGGCCGCGTGCGGCGTTGTGCGCGGCGACGTCCAGCAGCGAGCCGACGATCGTCGGGCGCAGGATCGACTGCGCCTCGCTCATCGGGTTCTCGAGCTCGACGACCTGCCGCAGCCGGTGGCCCTCGGGGATCCGCAGGCGGTCCAGCAGCGCGGGCTCGGTGAAGGACCAGCCGACCGCCTCGGCCAGGCCGCGCCCGACCAGGACGTCCTCCGCGCGGCGGCGCAGGCGCTGCTGCGGGGTCAGCCGGCCAGGGAAGCCGGTGCGGTTCTCGGGGATCGTCGAGGGCAGGGCGTCGAAGCCGTTCAGCCGCGCGACCTCTTCGATCAGGTCCGCCTCGCGCGTGACGTCGAGTCGCCGGAACGGCGGCACGGTGACGTCGAGGCCGTCGTCCGCCTCCCTCACGCCGAAGCCGAGCGCGGTGAGGATGCCCGAGCTCGTCGCCCGGTCGATCGGCGCGCCGAGCAAGGAGACCACGCGGGCGTCCCGCAGCCGGATGACCTGCGGCGCGGCTCCCGGACCACCGACGTCGATCGTCCCGCCGACGGGCGTGGCGCCCGTCAACTCGACCATCAGGCGCGAAGCGACCGCCTGCGCCTCGAGCGCCTGCTCCGGCGCGAGTCCCTTCTCGTTGCGCGCGCCGGCTTCGCTGCGCAGCTGGAGCTTGGCCATCGTCCGATTCATGTTCGGGCCGTCCCAGGTGGCGACCTCCATCAGCACGCGCGTGGTGCCGGCCTGGACCTCCGAGCGCTGCCCGCCCATGACCCCGGCGATCGAGGTGGGCCCGTCGGCGTCCTCGATGACCAGCACGTCCGGGTCGAGCGTGCGCTCCACGTCGTCGAGGGTGAGGAGCTTCTCCCCGTCCCGCGCGCGGCGCACGTTCAGCGTTCCGCCGGCCACCCGGTCCAGGTCGAACGCGTGCAGCGGCTGCCCGGTGAGCCACATGACGTAGTTCGTGATGTCGACGACGTTGTTGATCGTCCGGATGCCGGCGGCCAGCAGGCGGGCACGGAGCCAGGCGGGCGACGGCCCGATCGTGACGTCCTCGTAGGCCCGTGCGGTGAAGCGCGGGTTCAGCTCGGGGACCTCGACGGTGATCGACACCCCCGGGATGCCGTCCCCGGCCGGGTGCGGGTCGTCGGCCCACGGCGGCGCCCCGAGCGGCGCGCCCGTGGCCGCGTGGACCTCGCGGGCGACGCCGTACACGCCGAGGCAGTCGGGCCGGTTCGGGGTGACCTCGAGCTCGAGGACCGTGTCGCTGATGGGCAGCACGTCGGCCAGCGGCGTGCCCGCGGCCAGCGTCCCGTCGAGCTCCATGATCCCGGCGTGGTCATCGCCGAGGGCGACCTCGTCCTCGGCCAGGATCATCCCGGCCGACGTCTGCCCGCGGAGCTTGCTGGCCTTCAGCTTCGTGCCGTCCGGCATGATCGACCCGGGCCTGGCCACGGCGACGGTCTGCCCCGCGGCGACGTTGGGGGCGCCGCACACGATCTGCGCCGGCTCGCCGCCGTCGCCGAGATCGACGGTGCACACGCGCAGCCGGTCGGCGTCCGGGTGCTGGACGCAGGTGAGCACCTTGCCGACGACGAAGTGCTCGAGCGCGTCGACGCCGTGGTGGTCGATGCGGTCAACCTCGGTGCCGGTCATCGCCAGGCGCGTGGCCAGCTCGCGCGGGGTGAGGTCCGGCGCGACGTGGTCGTGGAGCCAGCTCAGGGGAAGTCTCATGCTCGTGGCTCCTTCTCAGCCGAACTGCGCGAGGAAGCGCAGGTCGTTGTCGTAGAACAGCCGCAGGTCGGGGACCGCGTGCTTGAGCATCGCGATTCGCTCGACGCCCATCCCGAAGGCGAAGCCCTGCCACCTCTCGGGGTCGTACTCGCCGGTCGGGACCATCCCGAGGACGTTGGGATCGACCATCCCGGACCCGAGGATCTCGAGCCAGCCCGTCCCCTTGCAGAGGTTGCACCGCGCTCCGGTCCGCGGCAGCGCGCCCGTGCCGCCGCACTGGAAGCAGCTCACGTCGACCTCGACCGACGGCTCGGTGAACGGGAAGAAGTGCGGGCGCAGGCGCACGTCGCGCTCGTCGCCGAAGATCGCCCGGGCGAAGGCCAGCAGCGTGCCCTTCAGGTCCGCGAGCGTGATGTCCTCGTCGACCGCGAGACCCTCGATCTGGTGGAACTGCGGCGTGTGCGTCGCGTCGCTGTCGCGCCGGTAGACGCGCCCGGGCACGATGATCGCGATGGGCGGCGCCTGCGCGGCCATCGCCCGCGGCTGCATCGGCGAGGTGTGCGTCCGGAGCACGACCTCCTGCGCGGGATCGGGGCCGACGGCGTCGAGGACCGACTGCGGACGGCGCACGTAGAACGTGTCGCTGCGGCCGCGCGCCGGGTGGGCGGGGTCGTGGTTGAGCGCGTCGAAGTTGTAGTGGACGAGCTCGACCTCCGGACCCTCCACGACCGTGAAGCCGAGGCCGCAGAAGACGTCCTCGATCTCCCTGCGGGTGGCGGTCAGGACATGCAGGCGTCCGACGGCCTGCGCGGGCGTGCCGGGCAGCGTGACGTCGACGGCGTCCGCGACGAGCCGCGCGTCGAGCTCCCCGGCGGCGAGGGTGCTGCCGCGCTCCTCGATGAGCGCCTCGAGCTCCTTGCGCGCCTGGTTGGCGGCCTTGCCGACCAGGCCTCGCTCCTCGGGGGCCAGCTGCGCGACGCCGCGCAGCAGGTTCGGCAGCTCGGCCTTGCGCCCGAGGTAGCCGACGCGCAGCTCCTCCAGCGCGGCGGTGGTGCCGGCGCCGGCGATGGCGGCGCGCGCCTCGTCGGACAGCGCGGCGATGCGGTCGAGTGTGGTGCTCATGGCGTTTGGGTCTTCCTCGTCATCTCGTACAACGCGACGGTGGCCGCCATCGCGGCGTTCAGGGACTCGGCGCTGCCGCTGATCGGGATGTGCGCGGTCTGCGCGCACGCCGCCAGCACGTCCTCCGGGAGCCCGGTGCGCTCGGCGCCGACGACGAGCGTCCCGGTGGACGGCCCGCGGACGGCGTCCCCCGCGCGCGCCGCGAGCGCGATCGCTGGGGCGGGCAGCTCCTCGACGCGCGTCACCCGCGTCACCGGCACGGCGAAGATCGCGCCCATCGACGCCCGCACGGCCTTGGGCCCGTACGGGTCGGCCGTGCCGGGGCCCAGGACGACCGAGCCGGCGCCGAAGGCCAGCGCCGCGCGCAGGACGGTGCCGACGTTGCCCGGGTCCTTGA
>JAOPZU010000433.1 GCA_025963955.1 Solirubrobacterales bacterium | reverse complement strand
CGGCAGCGCCCGGGCGGTGCTGCTCGGCGCGCACGGCGTCCTGGCCACGGGCGCCACGCCGGCCGACGCGCTGCTCGTGGCCGAGGTCGTGGAGCACCAGGCGCAGGTCGCCTGGCTGCTGGCCGGGCGCGCCCGGCCGGGGAGCGACGAGGGCAGCGGCCCGGACCATATGCATAGGGGCGCTATATTGTCTGGGTGCCGTCTGCCTCCGCCCCTGCCCCCGTCGCGCCGCCCGCGGCGCCCGACGACTCCTTAGGCGCCGCCCTGGAGCAGCGGGTTGCGAGCCTCTGGTGGCTGCTCACCAGCGCGAGCCCGAGCGACCTGAGCCGCACCGCGGCCTCCGTCCTGGCGACCCTGCGCGAGGAGGGCCCCCAGCGCGTGACCGTCCTCGCCGCGCGGGAGGCGATCGCCCAGCCGTCCATGTCGCAGCTGCTGCAGCGCCTCGAGCGCCGCGGCCTGGTGGAGCGCCAGCCCGACCCGGCCGATGGACGCGCGTGCCGCTTGGCCGTCACCGCCGCGGGCGACGCCGCGCTGCGGGGCCGCGCCGAGGCCCGCGCCGCGTGGCTGGACGAGCGCCTCGCGGCGCTGCCGGCCGGTGACCGGACGCGGCTGGAAGGCGCGCTGCCCGTCCTGGACGCGCTGCTCGACGCGGGAGCGGCGGCATGAGCACGACCACCCCGATCGCAGCGTCCGCCGCCCCGGACGGCGAGCGCCTCTGGCACGGCCAGCCTCGCGCCGTCTGGGCCGTCCTGTTCGCCTGCGTCGTCGCCTTCATGGGCATCGGCCTGGTGGACCCGATCCTGCCGATCATCGCCGACGGCCTGCACGCGACCGACAGCCAGGTCCAGCTGCTGTTCACGAGCTACTTCCTCGTCATCGGCGTGTCCAACCTCTTCGCCGGCTTCGTCTCCACGCGCATCGGCCCGAAGTACACGCTGCTGCTCGGGCTCGGCCTGGTCGTGGTCTGCAGCGCCGCCGCGGGCGCCTCGAGCAGCGTCGCGACCGTCGTCGCCTTCCGCGCCGGCTGGGGCCTCGGCATCGCGCTGTTCGTCTCCACCTCGATGTCGATCATCATCGGCTCGGCGCGGGGCGGCGTGTCGCGCGCGGTCATCCTCTTCGAGTCCGCGCTCGGCATCGGCATCGCGAGCGGGCCGCTCGTGGGCGGACTGCTCGGCGGGGTCAGCTGGCGCGCGCCGTTCTTCGGGGTCGCGGTTCTCATGGGCATCGCGTTCCTGTCCATCACCTCGCAGGTGCGCCCGACACCACCGCCGCCGGTGCGTGAGCGCATCAGCATCGCCGACCCGCTGAAGGCGCTCTCGCACCGCGGCCTGCTCGCCGGCTCGATCGTGGCGCTCTTCTACAACTTCGGCTTCTTCACCCTGCTGGCCTACACGCCGCTGCCGCTCGGGCTCGGCGTCCACCAGCTCGGGATCGTCTTCTTCGGCTGGGGTCTGCTCGTCGCGCTGGGGGCGATCGTCCTCGCCCCGCGGCTCTCGCGCCGGTTCCCGCCGCTGACGCTGCTCGCGCTCGTGATGGCCCTGATCGGCGCGGACCTGCTCGTCATCGGCCTCGGCATCCACTCGACGGGCGTGATGATCGCCGCGATCGTCGCGTCCGGGCTGGTCCTGGGCACGGGCAACGCGCTGCTGTCGACCATCCTGCTGAACGTCTCCCACACCGGCGCGTCCGTGGCCGCCTCGGCGACGAACTTCGTCCGCTTCGTCGGCGGCGCCATCGCGCCGTTCCTCGCGGGCAAGCTCAGCGAGCAGGTCTCGATCGGCGCGCCGCTGTACGTGGCCGCCGGCGTCATCACCGTCGGGTCGCTGCTGGCGCTCGCCTGGCGCGGGCTGCTCGGCGAGGCGGGGCCGCGCACGCTGACCGACCAGGACGAGGAGCACGCGCTCGCGGTCGAGCGGGAGCTCGTCAACGCCTGATCCGGCCGCGCTACGGTCGGGACATGACCGCCACCGACGTCCCCGCCGTGCGCTCGTCCCTCGGGAAGGTGGGCGTGTGGTTCTCCGCGATCTCCTCCCGCACGGCCGTCGACGCGGGGGAGGCCGCCCGCGAGATCGAGGGACTCGGGTACGGCTGCCTGTGGGTCGGCGAAGCGCCGAACGGCAAGGAGGCGCTGACGCACTCGGGGCTGCTGCTGGCCGCCACGTCGACGCTCGTCGTGGCCACCGGCATCGCGAACATCTACGCGCGCGACCCGATGGCGATGCAGCTCGGCGCGCTCACGCTCGGTGAGGCGTACCCCGGGCGCTTCGTCCTCGGGATCGGCGTCAGCCACCGGCCGCTGGTCGCCGCCCGCGGGCACGACTACGGCAAGCCGCTGAGCGCGATGCGCGAGTACCTGGACGGCATGGCCGCCGCGGAGTACCTGCCGCCCGCTCCCGCGCAGCCGGTCCCCGTCGTCCTTGCCGCGCTGCGCCCCCGCATGCTCGAGCTCGCGGCGGAGCGGACGGCCGGCGCGCACCCGTACTTCGTCCCGGTCGAGCACACCGCGAAGGCCCGGGCCACCCTCGGGCCGGACCCGCTGCTGGCGCCGGAGCTCATGGTCATCCTCGAGGAGGACGCCGAGACCGCTCGCGCGACGGCGCGCAGGACCACGGCGATGTACCTCGGCCTGCCGAACTACGTCAACAACCTGCTCGAGCTCGGCTACACCGACGAGGACGTGGCGGGCGGCGGCAGCGACCGGCTCGTGGACGACATCGTGGCCTGGGGCTCGCCGGCCGCGATCAAGGAGCGGGTGGACGCACACCTGGCCGCGGGCGCGGACCACGTCCCGATCCAGCCGGTCGGCGGCCGCTTCGCCGACCAGATGCAGCAGCTGCGGACGCTCGCCCCGGTCCTGCTCGCCTGAAGGCCCCGGCCCGGGCCCCGGGTTGAGGGGGACCGTCCGTCAGCCGGCGAGGGCGGCGGCGAGGACCTGCTTCGCCACCGGCGCCGCGGAGGCCCCGCCGGCCCCGGCGCCGACCAGCA
>JAOPZU010000397.1 GCA_025963955.1 Solirubrobacterales bacterium | reverse complement strand
CGCCCGGATGGAGTACACCGCGCTCGGGGACGCCGCGAACGTCGCGGCGCGGGTGGAGGGGCTCACCCGGGAGGCCGGCCGGCCGGTGCTCCTCACGGCGGCGACGCGGGCCCGGTTGGGGCCCCCGGCGCAGGAGGCGCTCCAGGAGGTGGGGGAGCGCCCGGTGCGCGGGCGCGGGGCGGGGGTGCGGCTCTACGCCCCGCAGGCGTAGCAGGGGGTGTGCTGCAGCTTCGCGGTCGGGTCCGCGGGGCTGCCCGGGATGGTCACGCGGCCGGCGCTCTCCATGTGCTGCCAGGGCCCGCCTGCGTCCTGGGCGTCCTCGATGACCATCAGGGAGAAGGTCTCGTCCCGCTCGACGCGGTCGTCGGCGAGGGCCTGCACCCGGACCGGGAGCTTGCGCGTCTGCCCGCGGTGCAGCTCGTACTGGCGGATGAGGAACGGGTTGAAGTCCCCCTGCCCCGGGGCCAGCGAGGCGGTCCCCGTGGCGCGCGGTCCCATCCAGTAGTCGCAGACGTCGAAGGTGCACGTGACCGGGATGCGGGCGGTCCTCGTGACACCCTCGCGGAGGGTGATCGGCTTGATCGCGACCGGGTAGATCGGCGCGAAGGTGGGGACGGGCGGCTCGTCCGCGTGGGCGGCGGCGGGGAGGCTCGCACACAGCGTGGCGAGGGTCAGGACGGCGGTGGCGGCGATGCGGTGGAGGCTCATGGGAAGAGCCTCCCGCCGGGGCGGCGCCGCGTCCCCGGCGTTCGTCACGCGGTGGGCGTGATGTGCGTCACGTCCTTCGCGGTGGCCTCAGCGCGGGCTCAGCTCCAGCTCGGCATCATCGCCTCCGGATAGCGGCTGCCGTAGGCGCCGTGGGGGACGATCTCGCGGATGCGGGCCAGCGTGTCCTGGCCGAGGACGACATCCGCGGCGGCGACGTTCTCCGCGAGCCGGGCCTGCGAGCGGGTGCCGGGGATCGGGACGACGTCCTCACCCTGCGCCAGCAGCGACGCGAGGGCGAGCTGCGCGACGGTGATGTCCTGCTCCTGCGCCAGGACGCGGAGCTCCTGGACGGCCGCGACGTTGCGCTCGTAGTTGCCGGGCTGCCACTGCTCGGACCACGAGCGCATGTCGTCCGCCGGGTAGTCGGCGGCGGGCCGGAAGTCGCCGGTCAGGAAGCCGCGGCCGAGCGGGGAGTAGGGGACGAACCCGATGCCGAGCTCGCGCACGACCGGAAGGACGTCGGCCTCGACGGCGCGCTCGAAGATCGAGTACTCGGTCTGCAGCACCGAGACGGGCTGGACCGCGTGGGCGCGGCGGATGACGTCCGGGCCGGCCTCGCTCAGACCGAAGAAGCGGACCTTGCCGGCGGCGATGAGCTCCTTGACCGCGCCGGCGACCTCCTCGATCGCCACGTCCGGGTCGACGCGGTGCTGGTAGAGCACGTCGATGTGATCGGTGCCCAGGTGGCGGAGGCTGTTCTCCGTCACCTCGCGGATGTGCTCCGGCCGGCTGTCGAGGATGGTGCCGATCTTCGCGGGGTCGCTGAGGTCGAAGCCGAACTTCGTCGCGATGACGACCTCGTCGCGAACCTCCTTCAGCGCCCGGCCGACGAGCTGCTCGTTCGAGCCGGTCCCCATGCCGTAGAGCTCGGCGGTGTCGAAGAAGGTGACCCCGAGCGCGTGGGCGCGGCGGATGGTCGCCTCTCCCTCGCCGTCGGCCGATCCGGCGCCGTAGGCCATGGTCATGCCCATCGTGCCGAGGCCGAGCGCCGAGACGGTGAGGCCTTGCCAGCCGAGGGTGCGGTGCTGCAGGGGAACGACTCCTTCGATCTGAAGTAACTGGTTGGTTGGGAGCGTGGAGCATGGTGCCCCAGTTGTCAAACCAACTGGTTCCTTGTGTGTTAGCTTCGGGTCATGGCCCGCGATTCCGCCGCGACCCGCGAGCGCATCCTGCGCGCTGCGGTCGACGAGTTCTCCGCCCGCGGCCTGGCCGGCGCCCGCGTGGACCGGATCGCCGCCGCGGCCCCGGCGAACAAGCGCTCCATCTACGACTACTTCGGGGACAAGGAGCAGCTCTTCGCCGCGGCGCTCCACGTCGTCATCGGCGACGTCGCCGCGGCGGTGCCCCTGACGGTCGACGACCTGCCGGGCTACGCCGGGCGCCTGTTCGACCACCTGGTCGCCCACCCGGCGTCGTGGCGGATGGGCATGTGGCTCCAGCTCGAGCGGCCGGCGGCCGGGCCGGACGAGGGCACCGGCTACGCCGAGAAGATCGCGCGGATGACCGCGGCCGGCGCCGGCGGTCCCGTGGCCGGCATCGGGCCCGTGGATCTCGTCGTCCTCATCATCGGCCTGGCGCGCGGCTGGTTCCTCAGCCCGGACGGCCTCCTGGCGGCGGACGGGCGGGACCCGGCCTCGCCCGAGGGCCGCGCGATCCACCGCGCGGCCATCGTGGAGGCGGTGCGCCGCATGTGCGTGGCGGCGCCGGCGTCGGCGTCGGCCTCCGCTCCTGCTTCGACGACTCCGATCCCCGACCCTTAGAGAGGTTCCATGAAGCTCGGCATCCACTTCACCCGGTTCGACCACGAGGGCGGTCCGCCGGCGCTGCCGGCGATCGTCGCGGCGACCGCCCGGGCCGCCGAGGACGGCGGCGCAGAGACCTTCACGCTGATGGACCACTGGTTCCAGATGGAGAGCATCGGCCGCTCGGAGGACCCGATGCTCGAGGGCTACACGACGCTCGGCTTCCTCGCCGGGCAGACGCAGCGCATCGGGCTCGGCCTGCTCGTCACCGGCGTGACCTACCGCCACCCGGGCCTGCTGGCCAAGACGGTCACGACGCTCGACGTGCTCTCGGGTGGGCGGGCGACGCTCGGCATCGGGGCGGCGTGGTACGAGCGGGAGCACCGCGGGCTCGGGGTGCCGTTCCCGCCGCTCGGCGAGCGCTTCGAGCGCCTGGAGGAGACGCTGCAGATCTGCCGCCAGATGTGGTCGCCCGACGACGGCCCGTTCGACGGGGAGCACTACCGGCTGGCGGAGACGATCTGCTCGCCCCCGCCCGTGCGGGCCGGAGGGCCGCCCATCCTCATCGGCGGCAGCGGGGAGCGCAAGACGCTGCGGCTGGTGGCGCTCTACGGCGACGCCTGCAACCTCTTCGCGCCCGACGTCGCGACCGTCGCGCACAAGCTCGAGGTCCTGGAGCGCCACTGCGAGGCCGAGAACCGCGACCCGCGCGAGGTCGAGCGCACGATCATCGAGGGCGGCGACGTGCTGGAGGACGTGGACGGCTTCCTGCGGCGGATGG
>JAOPZU010000380.1 GCA_025963955.1 Solirubrobacterales bacterium | reverse complement strand
AGGCAGCGGCGGGGACGACCGCCCGCCCGCGGCGCTCGCCACCCGCCTGGTCCCCGCGAACGCCCTGGTCTACGTCCACCTCTCGACGGACACCGGCCGGAGCGGGACGCGCGCGGCGCGAGCGCTCGCCGAGCGCTTCCCGGGCTTCAAGGCCCTGCGCGCCACGCTCGTCAAGCGCCTCTCGGCGCCGGGCTGCCAGGTCCCCGCCACCGCGCTGAAGAACAGCCGCGAGATCGCCCTGGCGCTCGTGGACACCGGCCGCGGCAACGCGGGGTCGCTCGTCTACGTCGACACGGGGGACGAGTCGAAGCTCCCGGAGCGCACCTGCGGGGCGATCCAGACCGGCAAGTTCGGTCGCTTCCTCGTCATCGGGCAGCCGCAGTCGATCGTCATCGCGCGGCAGCTGGCCGCCGGCAAGGGTCGCACGCTCGCCGCCGATCCCCGGTACCGCCGGGAGCTGCGCCGGCTCCCCGCGGCGCGGGTGGCGGACCTGTGGGTCACGCGGGACGGCGTCCAGCGCCTGCTCGCGCCGCAGGGCGGGATCCTCGGCGCGGCCGGGACGCTCCTGGACCAGCCCGGCCTCATCGCCACCGCCGGCGCGGTGACCGCGGCGGACCAGGGCGCGCGCGTGGTCCTGCGGTCCCTCAAGAGCGGGAAGGGCAGCGACCTGCCCGCGTTCACGCCGCGACTTCCGGACAGCGTCCCGGGCAGCGCCTTCGCCTACCTCGGGCTCAAGGGCATCAGCGGGGCGGCCGGGCGGCTGCTCGGCCTCGCGGGCGCGCAGACGGCGGGGCTGGCCCCGCTGCTGGCCAGGGCGGGGGCTGACCTCGGGCCGCTGCTGCGGCTCTTCGCGGGCGAGGTGGCCATCACCATCACGCCCGACACCCCGGTGCCGGTGTTGTCGATCATCACCCGGGCCACCGACCCGAACGCCGCGGCGGCCACCCTGGCCGCGGCCCGTCCGAAGGTCGCTCGCCTGCTCGCGGCGAGCCCCGGCGACGTGCCCGAGTGGAAGAAGATCGGGGACAGCTATCGGCTGCGACCGGCCGCCGGCGTGGAGCTCGACTACAAGGTCGTGCGGGACCTCGTGGTCGTGTCGACGCGTCAGGCCGGGCTGGCCGCCGTCCGGGACAGCAAGTCCCCGCTCTCCGGGACGGCGGGCTGGCGGCGCAGCGTGGGAAAGACCTCAAACCCGGTCACCTCGCTAGTCTTCCTCGACTTCAACCAGCTCCTCCGGCTGGGCGAGCAGACGGGTCTGAACGACAGCAGGGCGTACCTGGCGGCGAAGGACGACCTCCAGCGCCTCAAGTCGGTCGGGGCCCGCTCGTCGTCCGACGGGGACGAATCCACCGTGGAGCTTCTTCTCTCCTTCCCATGAAGTGAGCAGGAGCCTCGCCCCCGGGCTCGGTTCCCGCTCACGTAGCATCCCGATTTGAAAGGCCCTGATGGCTCAGTTCGCCGATAACGAGTACCTGTTCACCTCCGAGTCCGTGACCGAGGGTCACCCGGACAAGATCGCCGACCAGATCTCGGACACCATCCTCGACGCGATCCTCGCGGAGGAGCCGTACGCGCGTGTCGCCTGCGAGACGCTGGTCAACACCGGCCTGGTCGTCGTGTCCGGTGAGATCACCACCGACGCGTGGATCGACATCCCGCAGCTCGTGCGCGACACGGTCTGCGAGATCGGCTACGACAAGGGCGAGTACGGGTTCGACGGCAAGGCCGTCGCCGTCATCACGACGATCGACAAGCAGTCCCCCGACATCGCCCAGGGCGTCGACAAGGCGCAGGAGGTCCGCGCCGAGGGCGGTACGGACGAGCTCGACATCGCCGGCGCCGGGGACCAGGGCATGATGTTCGGCTACGCCTCCAACGAGACGCCGGAGCTCATGCCGCTCCCGATCTCGCTGGCGCACCGGCTGGCCGAGCGGCTCTCCGCCGTCCGCAAGGACGGGACGCTCGACTACCTGCGCCCCGACGGCAAGACCCAGGTCACCGTGCGCTACCTCGACGGCAAGCCCGTCGAGGTCGTCAAGGTCCTGATCTCCACGCAGCACGGTGAGGACACGACGCAGGCCACGATCCGCGAGGACCTCTGGAACCACGTCGTCACCAAGGTCATCCCGGCCGAGCTGTACGACGAGGGCAAGCTGAAGACGAACGTCAACTACCTCGTCAACCCGACGGGCGTGTTCGTCATCGGCGGTCCGGTCGGCGACTGCGGCCTGACCGGCCGCAAGATCATCGTCGACACCTACGGCGGCATGGCTCGCCACGGCGGCGGCGCGTTCTCCGGCAAGGACCCGTCGAAGGTCGACCGCTCGGCCGCCTACGCCGCGCGCTGGGTCGCGAAGAACCTCGTCAAGGCCGGGCTGGCCGACCGCTGCGAGGTGCAGGTCGCGTACGCCATCGGCGTCGCCCACCCGGTCTCCGTGATGGTCGAGACGTTCGGCACCGAGAAGATCTCCCGCGCGAAGATCGCGGAGCTCGTCGACACGCACTTCGACCTGCGTCCCGGCTCGTTCCGCGAGGAGCTCCAGCTCCATCGCCCGATCTACCGCAAGACCGCGGCCTACGGCCACTTCGGCCGTGAGCTGCCGGAGTTCCTCTGGGAGCAGACGCCGAAGGCGGACGCGCTCCGGGAGGCGGCGGGGCTCTGAGCCTCTAGCCGTCCGCGGAGGATCGTCCCTCGTGGAGAGGGACGATCCTCCGCGCGGCCGCGGGGCGCGCGGACCGCGCACTTCGTCCGCGCTGCCCCGGCACGGGTATGCGGTAGCGCTGGGGCACGCGGCGCCGCGACGATTGGCCGATGGACGCGCGCGTGTGGCTCCCGCCCGGCTTCGACCCCGGACGGCTGGCCGTCAGACGCCACCGTTCGGCAGGCGGGAGGGTCCACCACGTCGACCTCCTGCTGGCGGAGCTGAGCACGCGGCAGCATGGCAACGTCGCCCGCCGCCAGCTCCTCGCGCTCGGCGTCACGGCCGGGGAGATCGAGTCGCGCCTGTGTTCCGGTGCGCTGCTCACGGTCCGCCGCGGGGTCTACGCCGTCGGGCGGCCTGTCGTCGGGCCCGTCGCCTGGCGGATGGCTGCCGTGCTCGCTGCCGGCCAGGACGCGCG
>JAOPZU010000375.1 GCA_025963955.1 Solirubrobacterales bacterium | reverse complement strand
GATGGCCGCCGACGAGCTGGATCCACTCGGCGGCCTTGACCACGACGAACAGCAGACCGCAGGCGATCGCGCCGAGGGCGACGCGGCCGGCGGAGCGGTCCCCGTCGCGGTGGCGCTGGACCACCTGGGCGACGAGCAGCGAGCTCGTCAGCAGGATCAGGGTGTTGGCCACGGCGGCGACGAGTGTCAGCTCGTGGCGCGAGCGTGCGAAGAGCTGCGGGTCGCCGTGGCGGTCGACGAGGAATGCGCCGAACAGCACGGCAAAGACCGTCATGTCGCCGAGCACGACGATCCAGAGGCCCGGCTCCCCGGGGACGTGCTCTCCCGGGACCGGCCGGGCAGCGACGGCGGCCTGCTCGGTGCGGTCGCTCACGCGGCTGGCGCGGCGCCGATCGGGTCCGGGGTGTTGGCCGAGCGACGGATCGCCCACGCCATCGCGATCATCCAGGACGCGAAGACGACGAGCGGGATCCAGTAGCCGAGGATGCCGTGGTAGGACAGCGGTCCGGTCTTGAACAGCAACAGGGCGGCACCGGGGATCAGGAGGACGGCAACCGAGATATTGAGGTAGCCGAACCAGCGCGGCAGAAGTGTCTCAGGGTGGCCGAGGACCGCAGCGGCGATGGTGATCGCCTGCATCGTGAACGGGACGGCCGACAAGAACGCCATGAACCAGCCGGCGTCGTGGAACGCCTGCGTGACGTCCGGGCTGCGGTCAGGCCGGAAGGCGGCCACCCCGAGAAGCATCACGAACAGGATCAGCAGCACCGTGCCGGCCGCGCCGATGATCGCCTGCAGCGTGGCGAGCGTCCCGGGCGGGCCCTCGATGCGATCCAGGACGACCTTCATGCCGGCGACGAGGGGCGCGAAGAACGCGGTCCCGAACAGCATCACGAAGAGGCCGAACCGCTTGAGGTCCGAGTGTGACTGGTAGAAGCTCTGCAGATGCTCCGCAGTCCAGTTCGCCTTCGGCGGCGGGACGTAATGGGCGGTCACGAATCCGATCAGGATCAGGACGACGCCGATGACGCCGGTCACCGCGCAGGCGGTCTGCGCACGGGAGCTCATGGCGCGGCTGCGGCGGCGGGACAGGCGGCGTTCATGCGCCAACCGTATCCCGCGCGGTTCTGGCGCAGCGTGGCCCCGGAGAGGCAACCCTGTCCCCTCAACGAGCCGCGGATGCCGCCGCACGGAGGCGACGACAACCGTGTGCTTGGCGCGGACCCGCCGCAGCGGTTGACCTCGAGGACCATCAGGTCAGGGGTACAGCAGGCGGTTGAGGCGGAGGATGAGGTCGGAGATGACCTCGGCCTCGGGGTCGTCCATGATCACGCGGATGACGTGCTTCGCTAGGTCCCGTCGCTGGGGCGAGCGGGTGGCGACGGCTGTGGCGGGCGCGGCGGGCAGCTTCTCCTTGGTCAGCTCGGTGCAGTAGGCCGGGGCGTTGACCGGACACCTATGGTGAATACGGCATCTTTGTCCGGACGACTCGCATCAACGACGTGCCGCATTCGGTCCGGGCGGTGTTGCCGCTCGCCCGTCGGCCGCGTGAGGTCTTCGAGATCGTGCGCGGTCTGGAGCAGCCGATCACCGCGCTCTTCTCCCGCTGCGGGCTCGGGGGCCAGGCGCAGGACGCGATCGTGGCGCTCGTGCACCTGCATAACACGCCGCCTAATCGCTGCCCCGCGCTGCTGGTCGCCGCGCTGCTGCAGCACTACTTCAAGGCAGGGGCGTTCTTCCCGGAGCTCGGCGGGCAGGTGCTAGCCGCGAACCTGACGGAGGTCATCCAGAGCCCGCCGCGGGCTTCGCGCAGGCATGGCTGGCCCACCTCGGCCGGCGCATCAGTGACCCGGCACGACTGGATCGTCTGGTCCGCGTGTCGACCAACCACCTCGCAACCTACGTCGACCGGATCTCCGCCCTGATCGTCGACCGCTGGACGACGGTCGTGCAGTCCGCCGCGCTCGCCGGACGGCGCCGCGAGGCAACGGTCCGTGCCTTGCTTGCCGGAGAGGAGATCGATCCCGCCGACCTCGACCATCCCCTCGATCGCCAACAGCTCGTCTTCGCCATCAAACCGGCCATGCCTGGCGCGCCCCGCGCGGCAGCACTTATCCGCCAACTGGCGGCCGCTCTCGGCGGGCCGGCGGAGATCTCGCTGGAGACCGCCGGCGGCGCGACACTCGCCTGGCTCGCCCCGGCGCCGTCGGAGCACGGGGCCGTCGACCGGCTCCTCGCCCTCGTCCCTGCGGGTCTGTGGTGCGCTGCCGCGCTCGCCGGGCCCGGGCTGGACGAGTTCCTCGACGGCGCCCGTAACGCGCGGGAAGCCCTCGACGTCATCCAGCGCACCCACCCCGACGGACATACGACGATGCACACCGACATCGCGCTGCTCGGGACCTTGCTCGGGGACGAGCGCAGCGCCCGCCGTTTCGTCCGCGCCGTCCTCGGGCCGCTCGCCGACGACAGCGACCGCAGCCGCCAGCTCCGCGACACCCTCCGCGCCTACACCCAAGCCGGCGGCCGCAAGAGCGGCGCCGCCGGCCTCCTCGGCCTCCACGAGAAAACCGTCGCCTACCGGCTGCGCAACGCCGAAACCGCCCTCGGCGGCCCCGACCGCGCCTACCGGCCGGACGTCATCGCCGCCCTCCTCGTGCACACCGCGCTCCACACCACCGAATCACAGACAAGCTGACCGCAGACCAGCCAGTTGCCGAGAGCCACCGAGCCCGGACAGCGACCAGGTCTTGCGACGGGACTCCCCTTGGTCCGGGGCGGTAGTCGTACAGCCTTACGGGCTGCGCTCACCGCGCACGCCCAGGACATCGCCGCCGTGTGGCGCTGAGCGGGAGCGTGTCGCGTCGACGTACGGCAGCCGCAGCGCCACCGTGGCGCGCGCCGCGGGCGGGACAGGCCGGTGCTGTGGGCCTGCCGCGCGTAGGCAGCCGGTCGAAGGAGATGCCGAGAGCAGCGCCTACCGCGCGGTGAGGCGGACCCGGCCGCCCGCGGACGGCACCAGCGTGATGCCGTTCAGCCGCACGCGCTCGGGCGTACCGGCTGGGTGCAGGACCGCGGCCGAGAGCACGTCGCGCAGCACTACCTCGAGCTCCAGCTGCGCCAGGGCGGCGCCGATGCAGCGTCGGGCGCCGCCCCCGAACGGGGTCAGCGCGTAGGGGGCTGGCTTGCTGTCGAGGTGGCGCTGTGGCCGGAA
>JAOPZU010000319.1 GCA_025963955.1 Solirubrobacterales bacterium | reverse complement strand
CGCCGGTCGCGCCGGTCGCGCCGGTCGCGCCGGTCGCGCCGCTCGCGCCAGTCGGACCGGGAGGACCGGCGAAGCCCATGGGGCCCGCCGCGCCGTTGGGGCCGCCGTAGCTCTCCAGTCGCACGTTGTCGACCAGGAATCCGTCGGTCGCGGCCACGGGACCGATCGCGTTGTTCTCGCGGAACAGAACTCGGTTCACCACCGGGGGAAGGCTGCCGCCTGCCGCCGCCTCCGAGTCGTTGCGGTAGTAGTTCTCCCACGAGGCGCCCGTGTAGACCAGCGCGCCGTTGAGGTAGACCTGCACCACGTCGTTGTTCGGACCGTCGACGAACTGCGACAGCAACCGGAGGTTGTAGGTGGTTCCGCGGAGGAGGCCAGTCGCCACGTCATGGAACTCGAAGTTGGTGTGTCCACCGACGGTCGCCGGCGAGGGCACGTCGACAAAGACGAGCGCGAGGCCCGCTGCGCCGCGGTCCTCCATACGGAGGAAGCCATTCCGGCCTCCGGCTCCGTTGTCCGGGCTTGCGTTCAGCTGCAGGCCCGAGACTGCGGTGACGCTCTGGGTCCGAACGCTGAAGCTGACATCCAGCGTCGGCTGGCGCACTCCGCCGACCCCGTTGGCGGCCGCAGCGAATTCTCCCGCGCCGTCCACCAGTGGCGGTGTTTCGGGCTGGTCGGTGAAGCCGCCGCTGGCCATTTGGTTCGTGATGCGCAGGCTCTGTGCGCCGAAGGCCGCCTGGTTGTCGCCCAAGTTCGCGACGATGGTCGCGTCGATGGTTCCCGTGTTACGCCAGCCCTGCTGGCCATTGACATTGCCCACCGTGAAAGCGGGCGGCTCGAAGTCCCACCCTTTGATGTCGGCACTGGCGGTGCCGGTGCTGGCCGCGCCGGCCGCTGCGAGAGCCGCAGCAGCTGTCGCTGCCTTCCGAAGATGATGCATACCAACCCCTGATTCTGGAAAAATTCGTCTAGGTCGGTTGTAAACGTATTCCATCGGCGGCTCCAGATTCAAGTGCAGCGGACTGTTGCAAGAGTTGACTCATAGACGTCCGGTTGTCCACGTGCCTGGCACTCCGAACGCGGACCGACAATCGCACCACTCCGGTGACCCTGCATGCAGGCCGGCATCGGAGCGTAGGGGACTCAGCCGCCGCGCTCCGCCAAAGCCCGCTCCAGCTCATCGATCCGCTTGTACGCGTCGCTGAGCCGCCGCGTGCGCGCGTCGAACCGCCCGTCGCCCCCGTCCGGTGCCCGACCGCCCAGGACGTCCCGCGCGATGGCGAGCAGCTCGCCGCCGTGGTGACGATCGGTCTGCACCGCGGGCGTGGTCCCGTAGGCGGGCCGCTCGCTCGCCACCACGATCAGCCCGAGGCCGTACCAGAGCTCGCCCGGAAAGCGATCGCGTCCGAGATGTCCGGGCACGAAGTCCAGGTCGACGTGCGCGACCTTCGGGTATGCGCCGTACGCGACGGCATCCAGGCCCGAGCGGACGTGCTCGTTGCCAGTGTCGTGCGTGACGATCACGCAGTCGCTGACGGCCGGGGACTGCAGCAGCGCCTCGACGTCCTGCCGCACCCCGTCGGCGGAGTGATCGCCGTCGACCAGCGCGAAGTCCACGTTGCGCCCGGCGGACGCCAGCTCGGCGAGCACCTGCGGCAGCAGCGTGTGTGAGTCGCCGGTGTGCAGGACGACGTGGTCCGGTAGGTCCGGGACGCTGGGTTCGATCAAATCGAACGAGTGGACCTCGGCGCTGTGCCGGGCGATGCGCCGCAGGCAGGCGCCCTCAGCGGTGCCGACCTCGATCGCGAGCTTCGGCTGGATCGCGCTGAGGAGGCCCTCGATGGCGGCCCGTTCGCCGGACGCCATCTGCCAGATCGGGTCGTCGAAGAGGTCGAGGGTCATGGCCGGTCGAAGCGGTGGCCGGCCAGGCGGGCCGCGGTGTTGGTCAGGCGGCTCGAGCGGACGGCGACGTAGGCGCGACGGTACTCATCGCGCTCGGCGCGCAAGGCCTCGTGCGCGAAGGTGGCGGCTCTGGCGGCCTCGTTGGCCTCGGCCAGCTCCGCCTCGAGCGTCCCGATCCGGTGGCGGCACTGCCCGATCTCCTCCCGGGCCAGTTCCAGCGCGCTCTCGCGACGCAGCTCGGCGGACGCGCCGCCGCCCGCGCCGAGCCCCAGACGGCCGCGGGCCAGCCGTCCGTTCTCGGCCAGCAGCCGGCGGTTGGCCTCCTCGAGGTGGCGCATGTAGCGGTGGTTGACCGGAGCGACGGCGAGGTGCACCAGACCGTCGGCCGTCCCTAGCAGCGCCTTCGCGTCGACACCGGCGAGCAGCAGGAAGTGGTTGGCCCAGTCCAGGTCCTGCTCGCCCTCGACCTCGATCTCCACGCGGGCGCGGCCGCCCGCCGCCGCCTGGATCAGCGACCCCTCGGCGTGGGTCTGGTAGGCCACGGTGACGTCAGGCAGCTCCGCGAGGAGCGCCCGCGCCGACGGCAGGTCGAAGTCGGTCAGGTGGTACTCGTTGAGCTCCCCGAACGTGCTGCTGTTCGGGACCGAGACGATCAGGCCGACGCCGCCGCGACCGAGGCGGACCAGCTGCTCAGCGACCGCAGCGACGTCGGCGACGTGCTCGAGCCCCTCGAAGCAGACGATCAGATCCACGTCCGCCGGTTCGAGCGTTCGGAGGTGGTCGAGGGCGTCCGCGGCGACGAACGTCGCGCTTGTCCGCGCCCCGACGGAGGCCTGCGCCGTGTCGATGGCCGCCGCGTCGCGGTCCACGCCGACGACGCTCACCGCGACCGCGGCCAGCATCTCGCTGCCGTAGCCGACGCCGCAGCAGAGGTCGAGCACCCGCTTGCCGCCGGCGGCGCGGACGGCCAGTGCGTAGCGGTGGCGGTGCTCCGCGGCGATCAGCGTGTGCTCGCCTACCGCGTCCAGGCTCAACCGTTCCTCGACACCCATGTGACCTCCTGTTCGCGGATCAGCGCATCCATCTCGTCCCGCAGGCGCTCGTCGTGCCCGAGCCCGACCTCGCGGAGCATCGACTGCTCCCGCACCCGGTAGCGCCACAGCATCTCGGGGATGACGCGGCCGTGACGACCTGCCCGTGCGAGCTCCCGGTAGAGGGCCCAGTCCTCGAAGCTCGTAAGGCCCTCGCTGAAGCGATGGCGGTCGAAGACGCTGCGGCGGATGACGGCGGTCCCGTCGCCGGCGACGTTGCGCTCCTCGACGAGCGCGCTCCAGTTGCCGACCGGGCGGTAGCCCTCGGCGGGAGGGGGGAACGGGGTCCCGGCTTCGTCGACGTAGCGGCTCCAGGAGGTCACGTAGTCGATGTCCGGGTTGGCCTCCAGCAGCGCCACGCAGCGGGCGGCGAACTCCGGCTCGAGGACGTTGTCGGCGTCCAGCGGCAGCACGTAGCGCCCGCGTGAGAGCGCGATGCCGAGGTTGCGCGCTCCGCCGAGGCCGCGGTTCTCCTGCGTCACCACCCGGATCGGGAAGCGCGTGGCGAGCTCGGCGAGTATGACGTCCTCGAGCTCGAAGGACCCGTCGTTGACTACGATGACCTCGACGCGCGGATGGGTCTGGGCGCAGGCCGACGCGACGGTCTCCTCGACGAAGCGCGCCATGCGGTGATACGGGATGACGATCGTCACGAGCGGCGGCGCGGCGTCGGCCGGGGGCGTGGTGGGAACGTCCTGACGCCCTTCGCCGGCCGTCAGCGTGAGGTATGCCGCGCGGAACGCGTCCGCGTCCGCGAGGTCGCTGAGATGGGCGGCCAGCGCCTCGGGGTCGCGGGCGCTGCGGGCTCGGGACGGTTCAGCGACCAGCGGTCCCAGCGTGTCCATCAGCGCCTCCGGGCCGGTTGCGGCCGTAAGCCAGCCGGTGACGCCGGGCCGGATCATCTCCTGGAGCCCGCCGACCGGAGTGCCGAGCACGGGCATCCCGGCGGCGAAGGCCTCCAGGGCGACGTACGGCCAGCACTCCCACCGCGAGGGGACGACGACGAGGTCGTGCTCGGCCATGCGCCCCGGCACCTCGGCG
>JAOPZU010000199.1 GCA_025963955.1 Solirubrobacterales bacterium | reverse complement strand
GGCCGGTGATGAAGCCCGCTTCCTCGCGGGCGAAGAAGGCGACGGCCGCGGCGACCTCCTCGGGCTTGCCGAGGCGCTTCATCGCCACGCCCGAGGTCATCGCCGCGATGACCTTGTCCGCGTCGGGGGCCGCGTCGACGACCCCGCGCAGCATCGGCGTGTCGGTCGGGCCGGGACAGACGACGTTCGCGGTGACGCCCTTGCGGGCGGCCTCGCGGGCGACGGTCTTGGTGAAACCGATGACGCCGGCCTTGGCGCCTGCGTAGACCGCCTCCATCGAGGAGCCGACCCGCCCGGCGTCCGAGCCGATGTTCACGATGCGGCCGTAGCCGCGCTCGATCATGTTCGGCAGGACGGCCTGCGTCGTCCGGAGCACGCCCTTGTAGTTGATCTCGATGACCTTGTCCCACAGGGCCTCGTCCGTCTTGACGAACGGCATCAGGTCGTCCCAGCCGGCGCAGTTGACGAGGATGTCGGGGTGGCCGAGGCGGCCGACGACCTCCGCGACGCCCGCGGTGACCGCGTCCGAGTCGGCCACGTTCATCGTCACGGCGATGGCGCTGCCGCCGATCCCGGAGGCCGCGGCCTCGGCCGCGTCCGTCGACAGGTCGGCGATGGCGACCTCGTGGCCGTCGGCGGCGAGGCGCTGCGCGATGGCCAGGCCGATGCCGCTGGCGCCGCCCGTGACCAGGGCGACGCGGGGTTCTCCGATGGTGCTCATGCGGTCGACCGTATCAGGAATGAAACGATCGTTACCACGCGGGTGGAACGATCGTTATGGTTGCGGACATGGATCTGTCCTACACCGACGAACAGCAGTTCCTCCGCGAGGCCGTGCGAGGGACCCTGGACCGCGAGGCGCCCCTTTCGAAGGTCCGCGAGTGGGTGCTGGAGGGCGACGCCGAGCAGGAGCCCGCGCTCGTGATGGCGGCCCGCCAGGGCTGGACCGGCATCGGGGTCGACGAGGCGCGCGGCGGCCAGGGCGGCAGCCTGCTGGAGCTCACGGTGCTCGCCGAGGAGCTCGGCCGCGCGGGCGTCCCCGCCGACCCACTCTACGCGACGCTCCTGGGCACGGTGCTGCTGCGGTCCTCCGACGATCCGGCCGCGCTCGCCCTCGTGGAGGCCGCCGCCGAGGGGGAGGCCGTGCTGGCGCTCGCCCGTACGGGTGGCGCGCCGCTCGACGCCGGGCCCGCGCCCGACGGCCCCCGGACCCTCGTGCTCGGCGCGCCGCTGGCCCGCACGTTCCTGGACGTGCGGGACGGGACGGTGTCGACCTACGACGCCGCGTCGGCCACCGTGACCCCGCACCGCCTCATCGACCGCACGCGCTGCCTCGGCGACGTGGTGCTGCCCGCGCAGGCCGGCGGGAGCTTCGCGGGCGCGAGCCCCGAGCAGCTGACGGACCTCGCCGCGTGGGGCGCCGTCCTCGTGTCCGCCGACGCGCTCGGCGCCTGCCAGCGCCTGCTCGACCTGACCGTCGAGTACGTCGGCCAGCGCGTGCAGTTCGGCGTGGCCGTCGGCTCCTTCCAGGCCGTCAAGCACGCCGCGTCGGAGATGCTCGTCGCGATCGAGGGCACCCGCGCCGCGATCCAGTACGCCGCGTGGGCGGTCGGCGGGGACGTCGCCGGCGCGAGCACCGACGCCTGGGTCGCCAAGTCGCGGGCCGCGCGCATGGCCGTCCTCGTGGCCGACAAGGCCCTCTTCCTGCACGGCGCGGTCGGCTACACCTGGGAGCACGACCTGCAGCTGCTGTTCAAGCGCGCCAAGAGCGACGCGGCCCTGCTCGGCGGCGCGAGCGCCTACGAGGACCGGATCGCGGACGCGCTGGAGCTCGTCTGAGCCGGGGCGGCGGCCGCGTCAGGCGCGGGCGCGCGCCCAGCCCGTCAGCACGACCTCGCCACTGGCCTCGCACGTGGCCTGGAGGGTGCACTCGCGGACCTCGCCTCTCTCGCGGTCGACCGTCCCGCTGAGCACGAGGGCGTCCCCGGGCAGGACCTTCGCCTTGAAGCGGACGCCGTAGCCCAGCAGGCGGTCGCGCCCGAGCCAGCCGGCCACCGCCTCGCCGAGGATCGCCGCGGTCAGCTGCCCCATCGCGAAGACCGAGTCCGAGCCGGCCTCGCGCGCGAAGACCTCATCGTGGTGCATCGGGTTGAAGTCTCCGGCGGCGCCCGCAAAGCGGACGATCTGGGTCCGCGTGACCGGCCCGGTGGTGCGGTGCAGGGTGTCGCTCATCGGGCCGGCACCTGGATGATCGTGTCCCGCTGGGTCACGGCGACCTCGCCGTCCTGCCGCCGCAGCTCGCTGGTCAGCGTGATGAGCAGCATGCCGCTGGTCTTGACCTCCACGCCGGTCACGACGCGGTCCCCGCTCAGGCGGTCCCCGATCCACGCGGGCGCGCCGTACTCCCACTCGCTCGCGCCGACGACGACGCGGCGGATGTCGAGCGCGAGCCGGTCGACCATCGCCGCCTGATCGCGCCAGTGCCCGGCGACCGCGGCGAACGTCGGCGGCAGCACGCCGGCGGCGAGCAGCGCGTCCGGGTCCCCGCCGGAGGCGATCGCGAACTCGCGCAGCTTGCCCTCCTCGATCGGGAAGGAGACGGAGTCGACGACGAGGCCGACCTCCGGCGCCGGCACGGCCGCCGCGTCCGTCATGCGAAGCTCGCCGCGCGGCGCCCGAGAAACGCGGCGATGCCCTCCGCGGCCTCGCCCGTGCGGAGCATCTCCACGACGCTCTCGCCCTCGAGCGCCATGCCCTCCGCCGGCGCCCCGGCGACCGCGTCCACGCAGGCGATGATCGCCGCCATGGCGCTGGCCGGGAACTGCGCGAGCCGTGCGGCGAACTCCAGGGCCTCGGCCGTCACGTCCCCCTCGACGAGGCGGTCGACGAGGCCGATGGCCAGCGCCTCGTCGGCGTCGACGCTGCGCCCGCTGAGCATGATCTCCAGCGCGCGCCCGCGGCCGACCAGCAGCGGCAGGCGCTGCGTCCCGCCCGCCCCGGGGATCAGTCCGAGCTTCACCTCGGGCAGGCCGAGCCGGGACGCGGGGGTGGCCAGCCGCAGCGTGCACGCCATCGCCAGCTCCAGGCCGCCGCCGAGCGCGAGCCCGTCGATCGCGGCGACGACGGGCTTGCCGCAGGCGGCGATCCGCTCGATCGGGGCGCGCAGCGCGTCGCGGTACTCCGCGAACGACTCCGGCGTCAGCGCACCCATCTGCTTGATGTCGGCGCCCGCGGCGAAGAAGCCGTCCAGCGCGGAGCTGACGACGGCGACCTTGACCCCCGGGTCCCGCTCCAGGACGTCGGCGACCTCGGCCAGGCCGGCGATGATCGGCGCGCCGAGCGCGTTGGCGGGCGGACGGTCCAGGACGACGTGCAGGACGCGGCCGGAGACGGCCTGGCGGACGACGGATTCGGTATCGCTCATCGGCCTGGACGCTACGCGGCCGCACCCTCCCGGACCTGACTCCAACGCGTGCACTTGGTCCCCCGGACGGGGCAGGTGCCCAACCTGGGGGGTGACGTTCCCCCTCCTAGGGCAGGTGCCTCGGACTCGAGCCGACGTAGGTTCACAGTGACCTTCGCGACGGCTCCACGCCGTCGCCGCCGACCGTTCCAAGGAGACCCGAATGACGACGACGACCGCTGCTGTCCTGCGCGACACCGAGAGCCCTCTCACCATCGAGGAGATCGAGGTCGGGGAGCTGTCCGCCGGCGAGATCCTCGTGAAGATCCGCGGCGTCGGCATCTGCCACACGGACATCTCCGCGGCGCACGGCATGATCCCGATCCCGCTGCCGACGGTCCTCGGGCACGAGGGCTCCGGGGTCGTGCAGGCGTTCGCCGACGACGTCGAGGGCTTCGAGGTCGGCGACCACGTGACGATCTCCTTCGACCACTGCGGTGAGTGCGGGCAGTGCACCGCGGGCCACCCCGCCTACTGCGAGGTCTTCGCCGCGCTGAACTACTTCGGCACGCGCATGGACGGCACCACGACGCTCAGCAAGGGCGAGGAGGAGATCTCGGGCAACTTCTTCGGCCAGTCCTCCTTCGCGGCCCACGCGATCTGCTCCAAGAACAACGCGGTCAAGGTCGACAAGGACCTGCCGCTCGAGCTGCTCGGTCCGCTCGGCTGCGGTCTGCAGACCGGCGCCGGCAGCGTCATCAACGTCCTGAAGGCGCAGGAGGGGCAGTCGATCGCGATCTTCGGCCTCGGCGGCGTCGGCCTCGGCGCCGTCATGGCGGCGAAGGCGGTCGGCTGCGACCCGATCGTCGTCTTCGACCTCAACGAGGACCGCATCGCGCTGGCCAAGGAGCTCGGCGCGACCATCGGCTTCAACCCGTCCGAGCACCACGACCTGCTGTGGGACGTCATGAAGGAGGTCGCGCCCGGCGTCGACCTGTCCTTCGACTGCGTCGGTCACGGCCCCGTCATCCGGCAGGCGCTCGAGGTCCTCAAGTCCCCCGGCCACTGCGCGTCGGTCGGCTTCCAGGGCCTGGCCAACGAGATCACGATCGACCAGGGGCACCTGCTCCTCGGCCGGACGTTCTCCGGCGTCATCGAGGGCGACGCGGACCCGAAGACGTTCATCCCGCACCTGATCCAGCTCTACCGCGACGGCAAGTTCCCGTTCGACAAGCTCATCAAGACCTACCCGATCGATCAGATCAACGAGGCCATCGCGGACTCTGAGGCCGGCAAGGTCATCAAGCCGGTCATCGTGTTCGACGCCTAGCTAGTCCAGCGGCCCCAGCATCTGGGCCGCGAGCCACAGGGCCTCCCCGGCGATCGCCGGGGAGACCCCCGGCACGATCGGCGCGTAGAGCATGAGCTCCGGGTCGAGGTGGTCGGCGGCGTGCGGGGCCGGATCGTCCTCGCCGCCGAAGAGGATCGCCAGCGGGCGCGCCGCGTCCGCGATCACGAGCGTCGACGGCGGCAGCTCGACGCCGCCGAGTCGCTCCCCGTCGCGCGAGGTCGTGATGCCGAGCGGCCCGAGGACCTCAGCGGCGCGCAGCGCGAGCACCGGCACCTCGGTCTCCAGCGCCGCCACCTTCAGCGTGTCCTGGAGCAGGCCGCGCGAGCGGAAGCGGCCGACGCCGAGCCGCTCGCGCGCGATGCGCTCGATCGGCGTCAGCTGGGTGTCCGGGTCCAGCCCGATCTGCCGGAAGAAGACGCGGTAGGCGCCGGTCAGCGGGCGCGCCGGCAGCTCCCGGACGACGGCGCCGCTGAAGTACGCCTCGAGGTGCTCCAGGCGCGCCTTGGCCGCCGCGGCCGCCTCCCGGATGTCGTCCCGGCCGACGACGGACGCCGCCAGGTGGACGAGGCCGAGCCCGGGGAACTCGGCCTCGACCTCGGCGCCGATCCAGCCGACCTCGGCAGCCGTCATGTCGTGCTGCGCTGCGCCTTCGCCTCGGCGCTGGCGGCCTTGCTCTGCTCGCGCGCCTGCGCCCAGGCCTCGTCGCTGAGCTTCGTCAAGCCGGCGAACGTGCCGGGGCCGGCCAGGCGCTGGCCGCCGTCCATCGGGATGGTGGCCCCCGTGAGGTAGTCGCAGGCGTCGGACATCATGAAGACGACGAGGTTACCCAGCTCCTCGGGACGGCCGTGGCGCTGCATCGGGATGGTGTCCGCCTGGGTCGCCCCGACCGCGCTGTCGTCCGTCGGGTTGAGCATCTGCCACGCGTACTCGGTGGGGATCGGCCCGGGCGCGAGGGCGTTCAGGCGGATGCCGTAGCCGCCCCATTCGACCGCGAGCGACATGGTCATCGCGTGGACCGCGGCCTTCGCCATCGCCGAGGAGGTGACGAACGCGGAGCCGCTCCACACCCACGTGGTGAGCATCGAGAGGACGCTCCCCGGCAGGCCCTGGGCGATCCACCGCCGGCCCGCCGCGTGGGTCGTGAAGAACGAGCCGTCCATCACCGTCGAGTTCACCGCCTCGTAGCCGCGGGCGCTGAGGTCCTTCGTGGGCGCGATGAAGTTCGCTGCCGCGTTGTTGATGACGCCGGTGAGCGGGCCGTGCCCGTCCCAGATCGCCTGCATCGCGGCGTCGACGGCGTCCGCGTCGCGGATGTTCACCGCGGCGACGTGCGCGGTCCCCGCACCGTGCTTGGCGTCGATCTCGTCCGCGGCCTCCTGCAGCACGGGCGGCCGGCGTCCCCACAGGTGGACGGTGGCGCCGTGGTCGGCGAGATGGTTCGCCATGATCCGGCCGAGGCCGGTCCCCCCGCCGGTGATGAGGATGCGCTTGCCGGCCAGCAGGTCGGGACGGAAGATCGAGGACATCGCTCAGAGCCCCCGGAAGGCGGCGCGGCGCTTGGCGGCCATGGCGGTGATGCCCTCCCAGCCGTCGTCGGTCGCGGCCGTGCGGGACATCGCGCGGGCCTCGAGCTCGAGCTGCGTCTCCAGCGGCGTGTCCGCGGAGGACAGCAGGAGGTTCTTGACCTCGCCGAAGGAGCGCGTCGGGCCGGCCGCGAGCTCCTGGGCCAGGGCGAGCGCGGCGTCCTGCAGGGCGTCGTCCTCGACGACCTCGTTGACCAGGCCGAGCCGGGCGGCGGTCTCGGCGTCCCAGGTCTGGTTGCGCAGGTAGAACTCCGTCGCGCGGCGTGAGCCGACCCGGCGCGGCACGTGGTGCGAGCCGCCGCCGTCGATCGCCAACCCGATGCCCTGGTAGGCGGCGTAGAACTTCGCCGAGCGCCCGGCCAGGCAGAAGTCGGCGGCGGCGGCGAGCGACACCGCGCCCCCGGCGGCCAGGGCGTGGACGGCGAGGACGACGGGCGCGTCCATGCGGGCCATCCGTGAGATCGCCGAGTGCAGCCCGATCGTCGCGCTCTTGACGAAGGCCCGGAGGCTCTCGCGGTCCCGGCCGAGCGACTGCAGGTCCCCGCCGACGCAGAAGAAGCGGCCGGTCCCGGTGATGAGCAGCGCGCGGACCGCGGGGTCGGCATCGCACGCGGTCACGACCTCGCTCAGCTCGCGGCAGAAGACGCCGTCGAACGGGTTGCCGCGGTCCTCCTGCGCGAGCCGCACGTGGGCCACGCCGTCCGCGACCTCGAGGGTGAACGCGGCGTACCGCTCAGGGCTCTCGGCCAGGCTCATGGGGCGAGCCTAGACCGGCCGCCCAGCCCGCCGGACCCCACGGCGAGGGCACTCGGTCCTCCGGACGGGGGAGCGTCCGAAGACCCCGCCTGACCCCTTTGTGCGCCTGCGTTCCCCCGTCGGTGCATCGGCGGCGGGCGCGCGCGCTTCTAGCGTGCGCTCATGAGCACGCAGCCCCTCGCCGACGTCGACATCTCCTCCTTCTCGTTCTGGTCGGACACGACCTTCGACGAGCGGGAGAAGACCTTCGCCCACCTGCGGAAGACCGCGCCGGTCTCCTGGCACGAGCCGCTGGAGTCCAAGCTGCTGGAGCCGGAGGAGGGTGCGAAGGGCTTCTGGGGCATCAACACGGCGGACCTGATCCAGAAGGCCTCGCGGGACACCAAGACGTTCTCCTCCGCGTCGGGCATCTTCATGGAGGACTTCCCGGACGTCGTGGTCCAGGGCTCGCTGTCGTTCATCGTGACCGACGCCCCGCGCCACAAGGAGCTGCGCGGGATCGTCTGGTCGGCGTTCACACCGAAGAACATGCGCAAGCTCGAGGACGACATCTACCGCCAGGCGCGGGAGCTCGTGGACGAGATCGCCCCGCTCGGCGAGGCCGACCTCGCGACGACGCTCTGCAAGCAGCTGCCGGGCCGCCTCTTCACGAACCTCTTCGGCGTGCCGGAGGGTGAGCTGCGCGACGAGGTCATGAACTGCGCGGAGGACATGGCCTCCTGGTCCGATGAGGAGATGTGCGCCGGCAAGGAGCCGATCGAGCTGTTCGGTGACGCGTCCTTCCGCCTCAACGACATCGCCCTGGAGCTGATCGAGGAGCGCCGGAAGAACCCGCAGGACGACCTGCTGACCTGGGTCTGCCAGGCGCAGACCGAGGACGGGGTGCTCGAGGACTGGGAGGTCG
>JAOPZU010000194.1 GCA_025963955.1 Solirubrobacterales bacterium | reverse complement strand
GGTGAGGACGGGCCGCAGCGCCCGGGTCACTTCGAGGACCTTCGGGACCGTCGGTCGGGCCTCGCGGAGCAGGTCCTCGGTGCGGCCGAGCGGGGTCTTCGCCTCGTTGAGCAGGCGGCTGGTCTGTCGCAGGCCGGCGAGCGCGTAGGGCAGCGTGCGCCGGGCCGCGTCCGCCACCTGCCGCACGCTCGCGAGGAGGACCGTGCCCTTCGTGAGCCCGCCGTCGGCCGCGTCGAGCGCACCCGGGGCCACGTCCAGCGTGGACCGGACCGCGCCGCGCTCGCCGATCAGCGGCTGCAGCGCGCGGGTCGTCTGGGGCATCGAGGCAAGGAGGTTCGTGCGGTTGGCGTTCAGCGGCTCCAAAGCGGCGTTCATCGACGGCAGCAGGTACGGCACGGCACGCGTCGCGCTGACTGTCGTGAAGAGCTCCTGCGCGTGGACGACCTCGTCCGAGACGCGCCGGAAGAAGAGGTTGAGGTCGTCGCCGCGGCCCGCGATGCCGGTTCCCAGGCCGGTGACCATGTCCTGCAGGCGTCCGCGGGTCTGCTTGTCGAAGGTGTCGAGCGCTTCAGGCACGCCGTAGGTCAGCGACTGGGTGGCGGCGGGGCGGATGGTGCCGCCCTCGGCCACGGTGTCGGTGCTCGTCCCGGGGACGATCTGGACGAAGCGGGCGCCGAGCAGGCCGTTGGCGCGGATGACGATCCGGGAGTCGACCGGGACGTCGAGGCCCGGGTTCAACTGGAGCTTCAGGTGGGCCTTGCCGTCGCTCCCGGCTTCGACCGACTGCACCTGCCCGATGCGGACGCCGGCCAGGCGGACCGGGTCGTGCTGGATGAGGTTGCCGACCTGCGGCAGTGTGGCGCTGACCGTGCGGTAGTCGCGGCCGGGGATGCCGCTGTAGAGGCTCGTCGCCAGGTAGGTGAAGAGCACGAGGAGCCCGGTGACCAGGCCGCCGCGGATCAGGACGCGGCGGACGGGGACCGCGTTCGTGCGGGCGCGGCGGCGACGGCGGCGCGGGGCACTCATGGCGCGAGGAGGTAGTCGAGGAGGCCGGCCGCGTCGCGCTCGGGCGCGTCCTGGGCCGGGGGCGCGGAGGCCCCGCGGGGCAGACCGGGGATGACCTTCTTGAGCAGGTCGCTGACCGCGCCGGTGGCCTTCTTCAGGGTGTCGTCCACGCTCTTGGTGACCTTGTTCGCGCCGGCGCCCGTGGCGGCCGGTGGGGTCGGGGCGGCGAGCGTGGTCGTCGTGCTCCCGGGCCGGCGCGCCGCCTGGCGCTTGGCCTTCGCCGCCGCCGGCCGCGTCAGGCGGTCGATGGCGGAGGCGACCGCGTCGGGGCTGAACGTGGCCTCGCCCCGGAAGATATGGCCCAGGCCGTCCCGCAGCTGGATCGCCTGCGACCAGTTCTCGATCGTCGCGGTGAGGTTGTCGACGCTGCCGTTCAGCGCGTTCGTGAGCGGGACGGCGTTCGGCGTGAGGCGGGCGAGCGAGCGAGCGGTCGGGACGGTCTCGCGCACGACTGGCGTCGCCTGCTGCCCGAGCTTGGTGAGCAGTGGCGCGACGTCGGCGGCCTGGTTCAGGGCCGGGTCGGCGGCTTTGCGGAAGCCCTCGACCCGGCTGAGGGTGTCCTGGAGGGCCGGTGCGGAGGCCGTGATGGCGCGCGCCGCAGGGCGCAGCGGCACGGTGGTGCGCTCCAGCTCGCCGAGGAACCGCTGCAGCGTGGCGAGGGTCCGGGGCGCCTTCGCGAGCGTGGCGGCCAGTTGGCCGCGCTTGGTCTCGACCGTCTGCGACGTCTGCCCCAGGGTGTTGATGAGCTGCACCAGGTCCTGGCGCTTGGCCGTGGTGGCGGCGATGAAGCTGTCGCTCGACTGCACGAGGTCGGCGAGCGTGTGGTTGTCGGTGAGAACCTCGCTCAGCAGACGGTGCGCGTCCGAAAGGGTCGTGGGCAGCTCCTGTAGGTCGCGTGAGATGTTCCAGCGGCGTCCGACGACGGCGGCGCCCGCCTCGTTGACGAGGATCGCCAGACGCGTGCGCGTGTCGGTGTCCAGGGTGTCGAGCACCTGGTCCAGGTCGGTCGCGGTCGTGACGCGGGAGGCGGGGATCACGAAGCCGTCGGGGGCGGGATCCGCCGGGTTGCCGCCGCTGAAGGCGACCTGCTTCTGGCCGAGGAAGTTGACGGCCGAGATGTTCACGCGGGCGTTGCGCGGAACCCGCTTGCCGTTCTTGATCTTCAGCGCGACGTGCACGGCGTCGTCGCCGCCGAGCGTCAGCTCGACCTTGCCCACGCGCACGCCGCCGATGGACACCGCGGAGCCGTCGCGTAGGCCGGCCGCGTCGGCGAGCTTCAACTTCAGCGTGTAGGTGTCGTCGCGGCCGAGCAGGACGATCGCGAGAACCAGCACCGCGACTGCGGCCAGCAGGCCGCCGACGAGCGCGCGGGGGTTGAAGCCGGCGCTCACTTGCGGCTCTCCGGATCCTTGTTCGGGTCCACGTTGTCGGCCGTGAGATTGCAGTCCGGCTGGTACCACGGCTGCCCGGCGATGCCGCCCGGGGGCAGCGGGTTGCCGTACTTCAGGCCCGGGAACGCCTTGGCGGCCGCGGCCGAGTCGTACTCCTTCGGGAACGCGTTCGTCGCGATCGCGGTCGGGACGATGACGTTCGCGCGGAAGAACTTGTCGCGGCCGTCGCTGCCGGACTGGAAGGCGGCCCAGTCGGCGAACAGTGCGGCGATCTCGGGGGAGTACGGCCGGATGCACTTCACCTGGGTGGCGGCCTGGCGCCCGATCGACTCGAGCTTGGGCATGTCGTTGCGTGCGGTACGCAGCAGCGGGTTCAGGCGCGGAGCGGCCTGCCGGAGGGTGGTCAGCGTGGCGCGGGCGTCCGGGCCGACCTCCACGACCGTGCCCAGGACGTGGTTCAGCGGCGAGGCGATCCGGCGCAGCTCGGTGGCGCCAGGGTTCAGGCGGTCCGTCAGCTCAGCGGCATCGCGCAGCGTGCCGTCGGCGCGCTTGAGGGTCCCGCGGACGTTCACGAACGTGGCCGGGGCGGCCGCGAGCGTCTGCTTCAGCTGCCGCTGGCGGCCGGCGACGACGGCGAAGGTGCGCGCCGCGCCGTCCAGGATGCGTCGCAGGCCGGGATCGGCCTGCTGGACGGCGTTGACGGTGGTGTCGGTCTGGCGCAGCAGGACGTCGAGCGAGTTCTGGTCGGCGGCCAGATCGGTCACGACGTGGCGGGCCTCGTCCAGGGCCGGCGGCGCGGCGTCGAGCGCACGCCCCAGTCCCCGACGGCCGCTCTTCACGGTCGCTCCGGCGTCGTCGAGGAACCCGCGCAGGTCCGACCGCACCGCGGGGGTGAAGGCGGTCAGCAGGGTGTCGAGCTCGACCGGGACGGCGAACTGCGAGGCGGGTAGCGCGCTGTCCTCCTTGATCGGCGGGGCGCCCCGGGGGCCGGGGACCGGCGCGATGTAGCGGTTGTCGAAGCTCGCCGTGCCACCCCAGCGCAGCTGCATGCGGCTGCCGCGCGGCAGCGGCCAGACCTTGTCGCTGAGCTTCAGGCCGAGGCGGATCCGGCGGCCGCCGGCGACCGGGTCGATCGAGGTGATCTGGCCGACCTTGCTGCCGCCCGCGCGGATCTGCTGGCCGACCGCGGTGTTCGTCGCGTCGGCGACGATGACGTGCAGCGGGTGCGTCGTCTCCGTGCTCCCTGGCGCGATCAGGACGATGATCGCGACGAGCGCTGCGATCGGCGCCAGGACGCTCAGCAGGCGGACCACTCAGCCGCCGATCGGGAGCTTCGAGTTGCCGCCGTAGAACATGATCGCGCAGAACGCCGAGATGATGTGCAGCACGACGAGGTTGGCGAGGATGCCCTTCGCCACCGCCGCGCCGACGTTCGCGGGACCGCCGCTGGCCCGCAGGCCGACGAACATCGCGATCGACGCGGTGACCACCGCGATGAGGCCCATCGTGAAGACGGAGTAGAGCTGGTCGTTAACCGTCTGGACGGCCCAGTTGACGTTCAGCAGCGTGGCCGGCGCGATGCCGTGGACGACCAGCACCGTGATGATGTAGACGCCGGCGATCTGACCGATGAGCGCGATCGCCGCGGCGATCGGGACGAAGATCAGGACCGCGCCCATCCGCGTGCCGACGATGTACCGCATCGTGTCCACGCCGGTGGACTCCAGGGCGTCGATCTCCTGCTGGATCTTCATCGCGCCGATCTCGGCGGTGATGCCGCAGCAGATCTTCGCGCAGAAGACGTAGCCGAACATCGTGACGCCGGTCTGCCGCGGCCCGGCGTACCCGGACACGAGGCCCATGAAGTCGCCCGCGCCGATGGCGCGCAGGAAGA
This sequence comes from Solirubrobacterales bacterium, assembly GCA_025963955.1. Lineage (GTDB taxonomy): Bacteria > Actinomycetota > Thermoleophilia > Solirubrobacterales > Solirubrobacteraceae > Paraconexibacter. Next base: position 3,882 of record JAOPZU010000194.1, on the reverse strand, counting down.
AGAAGCCGAAGTTCGCGACGCTCGCGCCTTGGAAGATGTTCATCACGAACATCAGCACTGCGGTGCCGCCGATCATGATCGCGGCCTGGCGCAGCACCTCGGAGGCGTACGGGAAGGTGCCGAGCGTCCCCTTCACCGTCTGGCCGAAGAACGTCGTCCACTCCCCCGCCGTCTGCAGCGCGGAGGTCACCGGCCCGACCTTGGCGGGAGCCGCCGGCGGGGGCGCGGCGGCGCGCGGATCGAGTTCCTGGGTCGCCATCGTCTAGCCGCGCAGCTGCGCCGTGTCGGAGAACACGGTCACGTAGCCGAGGTTGAACAGCGAGTTGAAGAACCAGATCCCGAAGAACGTGATGACGACGGTCTGGTTGACCGCACGGCCGACGCCCTCCGCGCCCGACTTGCACGTCAGCCCCTTGTGGCAGGCGACGACGCCCACGAAGAAACCGAGGATGAGGTTCTTCAGCAGCGCGGTGAGCAGCAGGTCCGTCGGGATGATGTTCGCGCGCAGGTTGTGGAGGAACACCCCGCTGCTGAAGTCAAGCGTCAGCGGCGCGATGAGGAAGTTCAGGACCGTCACCCACACGAGGCTGACCATTACGAGCAGCGGCATCGCGATCGTGGTGGCGATGACGCGCGGCACGACGAGGGTGTCGACCTTGCGCACTCCGAGGACGTCGAGGGCGTCGAGCTCCTCGCGGATCTTCCGTGCACCGATGTCCGCGGTGATCGCGCTGCCGATGATCCCTGCAAAGACCATCCCGGTCACCCAGGTGGCGATCTCGCGGACCCAGATGATGAAGATGGCCCCCGACTCGCGCTCGATGACGCCGATGTTCGAGAGGATCGCGCCGAACAGGATGATCCCGTAGCCGATCAGGTAGACCCCGTGGGAGACCAGCAGCGGGATCAGGCATCGCTGCGTCATCGTCGAGATCTCGACGACCGCGTCGCGGGCCCAGGAAAACGGCGGCTTGGCGGCCAGCTTCACCGTGCTGACGGCCAACGCACCCATGTCGCCGGCCGACTGCAGACGCTCGTAGGTCTTGGACTCGGTGATGACGCGTGGGGTCCGGCGTCCTTTGGGGGACGCCGTGCCCAGCGGCTGTGCCTCGGCTGCCACGACGCCGAACGTAGTCTCAGCCGTGCGGCCGGTGATAGCCCCCGGTCGGGGGTAAGGCTCCCCCCGGTCGTGGGCTGTGACACCCTTGACCAGACACGTTGTTCGGATTTAGTGTCTGTCGGCACATCGTCCACGGGAGGAACCGTTGCGCAGCGAGCAGCAGGAACGACGAACGGGGGACGGGTCCGATCGGCTGACCGAGCACCTTGAGCGGCTCGGCGGGATGCCGTTGCTGTACCGCCGGTTCCGCGCGAGCGCGACCGTCGCGCAGCTGTTCGCGGCCGCCGCGGACGCGGCCCGGGAGCTCTGCGGCTTCGACCGCGCGATCGTCCTCGTCGTCGGCGGCGGGGCGCTGACGGCGGACGACAGCGACGCCCTGCCCGACGCGGAGAGCGACCGCCTGCGCCGGCGCGTCCAGGCCGCTCCGGTGATGCTCGCCCACAGCACACTGGAGGCCGAGCTCATCCGCGATCCACGTCGCGCCACGTCGCGGCGCCCCAGCCTGCTGGCCCAGTCGCTCGAGCTCGCTCAGTTCGCGATCACCCCGATCGCGCCTGACGGCCACGCTCTTGCCCTGCTGGTGGCCGACCGCGCCGCCGGCGCGGTCGACGACCTCGATCACGCGGCCCTCGCCACGGTGGCGATGATGACCGGCGTCGCCCTCGAGCACGTCGTCCTCCACGCGCGTATCGCGGAGGTCTCGGCCGAGCTGACCCACCTGACCTCCTCCGCGCAGGCGCTGATGTCCGAGGTGCTGCAGGCGCCGCTCACCGTTCCGACGGCCCGGGGCGGCGGGGACGCGTTCCCGCCGCCCCGGGCCGCGCTCGGCACCACCGGTGGCTTGCTCACCGCGCGGGAGGAGCAGATCGCAGCGCTGCTCGTGGAGGGCCGCTCGAACCGCGAGATCGGGGAGCAGCTGCTGCTCTCCTCCGAGACCGTGAAGGACTACGTGATGCGCCTGCGCCGCAAGTTGAACGCAGCCAACCGTGTCGACGCGGCCTCGCGCTACCTGCGGCTCACCCAGGCCCAAGGAGCCATGATCAGCGGCTGACCGCGACTGTTGACTCTGTGTCCAGACGCTGTGTATGGTCAGATAATGGCCAGCACCGCAGCGCTTGATGTCCTTGACGCGGACTGGGATCCCGACGCCTGGTGGACGACCACGAACTTCGGGGAGGCGGTGCCCGGCGTCCTCACCGCGCTCAACTGGTCGTTCTGGTCGGAGCTCGGCGAGCGTGCGGTGCGCCGCGTCTTCCACACCATCGGCACCCTCGACGCGGCCGAGCTCGGGGTGCCGGCCGATCCGGCCGACCGGATCCTCGGCGTGTTCCACGGGCGCATCGCCGGCAAGGTCGACTTCCTCGGGCGCATGGGCGATCGGCTGCCCGGGACGACCGGCGCGCTGGTCGCCGAGTCGCTGATCGGCGAGCTCCCGCCCGGATTCACCTCGCACCCGACGCGCGCCCACTACCTCACGGTCGCGCGGGGGCTCCCGCCGACCTTCGTCACCCTGCCGCGCCGCCTGCGCGCCCTGGACGCGGAGACCGCGCGGTGGTGGGCGGCCCGCACCGCCGGCGAGCCGTCCGACCTCGCGGCGGCGCAGGCGCAGTTCCGTGAGGGTCAGCGGTGGTTCGAGCGCACGCTCTTCCACCAGGTCCTCTCGATCTTCGCCGGCGTGCAGCCGGTGTACGACCGCGTCCACGCGCTCGCGGCCAAGGCGGGCGACCCGACGCTCGCGCCCCGGCTGCTCGCCGGCCAGGGCTCGCACGCGGAGCTCGCGCTCGTCGACGGGCTCTGGGACCTTTCGCGAGGCCGCATCGACCTCGCGCGCTTCCAGTCCGAGCACGGGTTCCACGGACCGGCGGAGGGGGAGATCGCGAGCCACGTCTGGCGCGAGGATCCGGCGCCCGTGCTCGCGCTCGTCGAGCACTACAAGCGGGTCGGGGAGGCAGCGTCGCCGGCGGCGGTTCTGCGCGAACGCGCGGCCGAGCGCGAGCAGGCGAAGGCCGAGCTGCTGCACGGGCTCGGTCGCGCCGGTCGTCCGGCCGCAGAGCTCACGCTGCGTCTGGCCGCGACCTACATCCCGATCCGCGGGCTCGGGAAGGCATCCTTCCTGCGCTCGCTCGACGTGGCGCGAGCGGCCGCCCGACGGATCGGCGTGCTGCTGGCGGACGGCGGCGCGCTGGACTCGCCGGATGACGTGCACCACCTCACCGCCGACGAGCTGCTGGGCGCGCGGCCGAGCGACGCGCTGCAGGATCTCGTCGCCGCGCGCCGGGCTCAGCGCGACGCCCACGCGCTGCTGAGCTTCTCCAGCGCGTGGAAGGGGCGGCCCGTCCCGAGCACCGACGGCCCGCAGGCGGCCGAAGCACCGGGAGCCGTGCTCACCGGACTGGGGGTCAGTCCCGGCACGGTGGAGGGCCTCGTCCGCGTCGTGGACGACCCCGGCTTCGCCGACGTCGAGGACGGCGAGATCCTCGTGGCGCGGTTCACCGACCCGAGCTGGGCGTCGATCATGTACTGCTCGGCCGCTCTTGTCGTCGAGGTCGGCGGGGCGCTCAGTCACGCGGCCGTCGTGGCACGCGAGCTGGGCGTGCCGTGCGTCATGGGTGTTGCCGGCGCGATGACGCGCCTGACGACCGGCGACCGCTGCCGGGTGGACGGGCAGCGCGGAACGATCGAGATCCTCGCCGGCGCGGCGCTCGCGGCCAGCTAGCGCGGGGTGGCGACCGGGACCTGACGGCGGCAGCTACCGGGGCTCG
>JAOPZU010000121.1 GCA_025963955.1 Solirubrobacterales bacterium | reverse complement strand
GAAGGGCACCGGTTACGACCTCTCCGTCCCGTACTCGGTCCGGATCACCTGGAGCGGGATCTCCCTTCATGCCGCGCCATGGTCGGTCGGGGCGCAGGGCTCCAGCAACGTGTCCCACGGGTGCATCAACCTGTCCCCTCAGAACGCGGCGACCTACTACGACATGTCGATCCCCGGCGACCCCGTCACGGTCAAAGGGAGCTCGCGCGGCGGCACGTTCGACAACGGCTGGACCATGTGGTTCAAGACGTGGAAGCAGTGGAAGCGCGGCAGCGCTCTGCACCGATACGTCAGTGCCGGTCCGCGCGGCAGTTCGTTCGCCACGTAGTCCGGCTCGGGTCGAGGGCGGCTCATCGCGCCGCGCGGGCCTGTTGAAGGACTGACCTCTGAACGGGAGGGTCGCGGCTGCTACCTCAAGAGCGGCAGCCGCGCAGCGGTACACATCGCTGCTGCTCTGCGCAAAAGAAGGAGTACCCCTGATCGGCGCCGGGCGCGAGGCGGTCTCAGCTTTGCAGTTCGAAACGCACGGCAGCGCCACTCGGGCGGCGGCAGGTCACCTTGGACCTCGGGATCGGGCCATCGCTTCCGGTCGACGCCGTGGTGGTCCGGCACGACCAGCGGCGCCCGCCGACGAGCGGGCGCCAGGACGAGGACGGGTACGCCGTGCGCGCTACAGACAGCGCGGTGCTGCAACGCACGCCGATAGCTTTGACGTTGACGGCGCCCAGACCGGTCGCGGTCGTGCCAGCGCTTCCGCAGGACTTCGCAGACGCCCCGGATGCGGGGGCAGCGAGCAGCAGCGCGGCACAGATGGCGACGGGGCCGGCGATGGACGATCGGATCATGGCGCGACCCTACCTACGAAGGGCGTGATCGCCGGCGACACGCCGAGAAGAACCCCACGCTGGGTCTGATCGCGAGCACGAATCGACCCTAGGTCCCAGCGGAACGAGCGACCGACAGGCTGCCAAGCGATTGCTCAGCGCGGGAGCGCGTAGGTCGCGACGGGCGCGGCGAAGCCCTTCAGCAAGACGTCGCCGCGGTGGTGGAGCTGCTCGCTTCTCGCGGATGCCGAGCGCATCGAGCCGTCCACCACGATCTCGCCGTGCTGGGCCTCCGAACACAGCCGGGCCGCGAGATTGACCACCGCACCGAGCGGGGTGTAGTCGTGGCGGCCGTCGAAGCCGACGATGCCCAGCGTCGCCGACCCGTGCGCCACCCCGATGCCATACCCGAGCTCATGGCCGCTCGCCTGCCAGCTCGCCGTCAGAGCGTCGAGGCGATCACCGATCTCACGAGCCATCTCAGCTGATGCTGACACGACGTCGTCGAGGGCGATCGGGTCGCCGAGGTAGGCCATGATGCCGTCACCGTCGAACCCGCCGATCGTCGCACCATGGGCTTCCAGCACGGTTCCGACGGTTGCGTAGTACTCACCGAGGACGCTCACGATCGTGTCGGGGTCCACGCGGTTGGCGAAGCTGGTGAACCCGCGGAGATCGCAGAACAGGATCCCGACATCACGCCGGTGGGGTTCGAGCAGGGACTCACGATCGTCGGACATCACGACCTCGGCCACCTGTGGTGCGAGGAAGCGCCGCAGTCGGCCGACCCGTTCAAGCTCTTGGACTTGGGACTGGACGCGGTCCTCCAGCGTGCGATTGAGCTCAGCCAACTTGCTCTTGGCCGAGCGTTCGGCCTGTCGTGCCTCATCGACCTGGCGTGCGATCGCCCCGACGACATAGGCCGTGGCGATCGCCGCCGACGCAAGCACCAACACCTGCTCGCCAGGTGCAGGCGTGCCCTCGGCGATCGCGAGGGCCACGCCAGACACCGCCAGCACGTATGCGGTGACAGTGACGGCCCAGCGGGTGTTGAAGAACAGGAAGGCAAACAGTGGCTCCTCGAGGAAGAACACCGCCGTCAGGTTCAGGCGCGGGCCTGCGGCGATCACCAAGCACGCGATCAACACGGGCGCCGCGACCTGCACGGCGACGATGAGAGGAGGGGCCATCCGTCGCATCTGCTCGACCGGGCCCCGGTGGACGGACTCCAACGGAATCAGGGCGGTGACCAGCGCGAAGATCGCGGCCATCAACCCGATGACGCCGATGGCGGACGAGTCCGCGCCGTCGATGCCAGCCCACCCGGAGACGATCGGCGCCGCCGACAATGCTCCGAACAAGAACAAGATCGCCGTGGCTTCGGTGGCCCTCCGCATCGACCCGTACGACGTCGGGCGCAACATGAGAGCCGCCCAACCATCCCAGTCCACCTCGAGATCGTCATGCGCCCTGCTCCGTGCCCGCCACATCCGCGCCATGCCCGATGCTCGCAGATGCGCCGAAGCGGCCGACGGACAGTCCGCCGCTTCGGCGTGAACGACCGGCCCTTGACCACTCAGGTCAGCGGGTTGGCGACGGCCGGGAAGTGCCGCTGGACGATTGCTGCTTCCCATGCGATCACCAGGTCAGGGATCTGTGCTGTGGGCACTGGTCTGGAGAAGAGGAACCCTTGGCCGTCTTCGCAGCCGAGGAGGCGAAGACGCTGGATGTGGGCGGGGTGGTCGATGCCTTCCGCGATCGTTCGCAGACCGAGGTTGTGTGCGAGCGCGACCGTCGCTCGCACGATCTCGTGATGCCCGTCCTGCTCATGCATGCCGGAGACGAACGAGCGGTCGATCTTGACCGCGTCGCCGGAGAAGTGCTGAAGGACCGTCAGGGACGAGTAGCCGGTTCCGAAGTCGTCGATATGTGCACGCACCCCCAGATCTCCCAGGGCGCGGAGGGTCGCTTCCATCCGCTCGGGGTCGGTGATGAGCGTCGACTCGGTGATCTCCAGGCGCAGCGCCTGCGGCGGGATCCTCCCCTCGCTCAGGGCCGCGCGCACGTCGGCGATGAGGATGTCAGGCTCGTTGAACTGCTTGCCGGCGACGTTCACGCTCATCGTGATGTCGTCAGGCACGAGGGCCTGCGACCTCCAGCGACCCAGATCAACGCAAGCGGTCGTCAGCACCAGACGCCCCAGGGCACCGACGAGTCCTGTCTCCTCCGCTACCGGGATGAACGTGTCTGGGCCGACCGGCGGCAGGTCCTCGGGCCAGCGCGCAAGTGCCTCGAAACCCTTCAGGCGGCCGGTCGTGAGCTCGACGATCGGCTGGTAGAAGACGCGCATCCGGCCGTCCTCGATGGCAGCGCGCAGGACGGTCTCCAGGTGCAGGCGATCGCTGACCTGCTCGTGCAAGGAATCGGTGAACAGCGAGACGTTCCCCGGCCCCTGTCGCTTGGCCTCGTACATCGCCAGGTCTGCGTTGCGCATCATGGCGCCGGTGGTCATACCAGGGGCGCTGAAGGCGATACCGATACTGCCGGTGACGAAGATCTGGCGGTTGAGGATCTGGAAGGGCTCTTGGAGCGCGGTGTTGATCCGTCGACCGACGAGTTCTGCCGCCTCCGCGGTCTGGACGTCGTCGAGCAGGATCGTGAACTCGTCGCCGCCCAGGCGCGCCACGGTGCTCTCGAACGCTCCTCGGGCGAGGGTGTCGCCGGGACGCAGCATTGAGTCCAGGCGGCGCCCGACGGCAATGAGCAACTCGTCGCCGGTGAAGTGGCTGAAGCTGTCGTTGATGATCTTGAACCGGTCAAGGTCCAGAAACAGCACCGCGCAGCCGCCTGTGCCGCCTCGCGTGGCGCGCGCCAGTGCCACCTGGAGGCGATCGGTGAAGAGCTTGCGGTTGGCCAGACCGGTGAGGCCGTCGCGCAGGGCGTCCTGGCGCATCTGTTCCGCCGCGAGCTTGCGCGCGGTGATGTCGCCCATCGAGCCGGCCACGCGCAGGATGTTGCCCTCCGCGTCGCGCACAGCCACGCCGCGAACGAGGACCCAACGGTAGGTGCCGTCGGCATGACGCATGCGGTATTCGTGCTCGAAGGACCGGTCCGGATGGCGCTCGTGAGCCTCGGCCTGATCTCGCAGTCCCTGGCGATCATCCTCGTGCACGAGCGATGCCCACAGCTCGGTTGTGCTCTCAATCTCCGGCGACAGCCCGAGCATCGTCTTCCACCGCGGCGACAGGTACATCTCGTCGGTGGACATGTCGAGATCCCAGATCCCGTCATTCGCCCCGCCGACGACGAGCGCGTACCGGTCCTGGGCCTGCAGAAGATCATGGGCGCTCCGGGTGACCCGCCGCAGCAGCCAGAAGGCCAGAGCGGCCGCGCCCAGGAAGGCGATGAGGATGAGCCACGGCAACCACATCCGCAGCCCGCTCACCGGTGCGAAGATCTCCGCGGCCGAAGCAGTGAGCACCACGCGCCAGGGAGTCTGGGGAACCGTGCTGCTGACGAAGTAGGTGCCGTTGAGCGTGCCGTGCGAGCGGCCCACGGTGCCGCGCGCCAGGCCGGCCTCGATGACCGCCGCTTGCTGATGGCCGCGGCCGGCAGGGGCCGAGGTGCCGATGACGTCGCCGTGCGCATCCAGCATGTAGGCGTTCCCGCCGCCGGTCGGGATGCGGCTCAGGTAGGCCCCGAAGAAGCTGTAGAGGACCTTCGGTGGAAAGACGCTGACGACCACGCGCAGCCGATGACCTCGACGGGTTCTGAAGCTCTGCGCGAACGCGATCGAAGGGGCCATCCCGGCCAGATGCAGGACGTCCGAGAGCTCATACGGGGCGCCACGCAGCACCTGAGCGACGAACGCCGGACGCCGGCGGATCGCTGCCACGACCGAGGGCGGCGTCATGGCTGCCGCCCGCAACACCGCGCCGCGACCGTCGAGCAGCACGACACCCTGGCTCTGGTTGACCTTCCCGTAGGCCGTCAGGACCCTCTTGGAGACGACCGGGCCGCCGAGTTTCTTCTGGTCGGCAACGGCACCCGCCTCGGCCGACGACGTCAGTACCGCCTGCGTCAGCGTCGCACTGAGCCGCGCACGCTCGGCAAAACGCGCTTCGATGTCATGCCGACTCTTGCCCTGAGACCCGACAAGCGCCAGCACGAAGGCACCGAGCAGAACAGCCAGCAACAACGCCGACAGCGCCAGAACCCGGGCGGGGTGACGACTCATGCGAAACGACACGGATGAGTCGAAACCGAAGCCATACCGGCAACATCGGCAGCGCAGGAACGATGCTTGACGAGGAGGGCAGCCGAACGCCTACGCGCCGGAGAGGCTTGTGGCCGAGCCCTCGCGGTAGCGGTCGCGCACCACCCGCCGCAGGACCTTGCCGAGCGGGGTCTTCGGGAGCTCGTCGGCGAAGTCCACGGAGGTCACGCGCTTGATGGAGCCCAGTTTCTCGCGCGTCCACTCGACGAGCTCTTCCTCGGTCGCGGTCATGCCTTCGCGGAGGACGACGACGCCCTTCGGCGTCTCGCCCCACTTCTCGTGGTCGATGCCGACGACGGCGACCTCGGCCACGGCGGGGTGCGAGGCGAGCGCGTTCTCGAGCTCCGCAGGCCAGATGTTGAAGCCGCCGGAGATGATCATGTCCTCCTTGCGGTCGGCGAGAAAGAGGTAGCCGTCTTCGTCGAGGTAGCCCATGTCGCGGGTCAGCAGGGCGCCGTCTGGGAGGATCCGCTCCCGGGTCGCGTCCGCGTCACGCCAGATGCCGGCCATTGCGGTGGGCGTCACGGCCGCGACCTCGCCGACCTCGCCGGCGGGCAGGTCGTTGCCCTCCTCGTCGAGGATCCGCAGGGTGCAGTTGGCGGTCGGCCGACCGGCTGACCGCAGGCGCGGTCGCCGGCCGCTGGCATCCGGGAGATGGTCGTCGTAGCCGAGGACGGTGAGCGGGACACCTTCGCTCTGGCCGTACATCTGCACCATCACGTTGCCCCACAGTTCGAGCGCCAGCTCGAGGGTGGCCTCGCTGATCGGGGCCGCGCCGTAGAGCACGATCCGCAGGGAGGAGAGGTCGGCGTCCGCGGCGGCGGGATGACCGACCACCATCTGGATCATGGTCGGGACGAGCATCGTGCTCGTGCAACGTTGGTGCTCGATGAGTTCGAGCATGCGCTGCGGCTCGAACTGCCGCATGACGACGACGGTGCCGCCCGCGGCGAGGGTCGGGAACACCGGCAGCATCGCGGCGTGCGCGAGCGGCCCGGCTGCGAGGTACCGGTCGGCGTGTGTCTGCGGCGGCATCGCGGAGGCCATCTCGTCACCGACGGCCGCCCAGCCGGCGGCGGTGTGGACGATGCCCTTGGGCTTGCCGGTCGTGCCGGCGGAGAAGCGGACGATGTACGGGGCCGACGGGTCGAGCTCCCGGACGGGGTCGGTCGTGGTTGCGGCTCCGAGCGTGAGCTCGTAGTCCGCCGCCGGGTCAGGGGCCGGTCCGTCGTAGACCAGGACGTGCCGCAACGACGTGACGTCGGCCAGACGCGGGGCGATGGCCGCGTAGTACTTGTGCTGGACGAGCAGCGTGGAGGCCTCGATGAGGTTCAGCAGGTAGGTGTTCGTGTCCGCGGCGTTGTGCGTGTAGAGGGAGCTGCGCACGAAGCCGCCCAGGGCGATGCCGCTCATCTGCTCGAAGGTCTCGGGGGAGTTGTCGCCGAGGGTGGCGACACGTTCTCCGGGCTGGAGGCCGAGAGCGGTGAGCGCGTTGGCCAGACGGCAGGCGCGCCCGTGGACCTCGTCGTAGGTCTGGGTCTGCCCGTCGCAGATGATGGCCGGCTGGTCGGGGGTCGCGATGGCTCCGTCGCGCAGCAGCGTGCTGATGTCGTTCACGCGGATGGTCATTGCGCCACCGAGAAGCCGCCGTTGACGGGGTAGGTCTGGGCGGTGATCCAAGCGGCGGCGTCGGAGACGAGGAAGGCGATGAGCGCGGCGGGGTCCTCGGGCTCACCGAGGCGGCCGACGGGGTAGGCGCGGGTGAGGCGTTTGGCCATCTCCGGGTTCTCCAGGAGCGGAGCGATCGCCGGGGTGCGCACCCCGCCCAGGGCGACGCAGTTGGCGGTCACGCCGTGCCGGGCCACGGCCTTGGCCAGGCCGCGGGTGAAACCGGCCGCGCCGGCCTTGGCGCCGGAGTAGACGACGAGGTCGCCCTCGCCGACGCGACCGGCGTCGGAGATGACGGTGACGATCCGGCCGCTCCCACGCTCGACCATCCCGCCGACGACGGCGCGGGTGGCGATCATCACGCCCGTGTAGTTCACGGCGATCCACGGCGCCCCGTCGGCCGGCTCGGACT
>JAOPZU010000107.1 GCA_025963955.1 Solirubrobacterales bacterium | reverse complement strand
GATCAGCGGCGGCAAGATGACCAAGGCCCTCCAGCTCGCCCGCTCCTTCCACGCCGCCGGGCACCGCGTCGTCCTCGTGGAGACCTCGCGCTACCGCTTCACCGGGCACCGCTTCTCGCGCGCCGTCGACGCGTTCCACGTCGTCCCGAAGGCCGACGCCGACGGGTACGCGCAGGCGCTGCTGGACGTCGTCCGGCGCGAGGGCGTCGACGTGTACGTCCCGGTCTGCAGCCCGCTCGCCAGCCGCTACGACGCCGACGCCCGCACGGTCCTCGACGGGCACTGCGAGACGCTGCACGTCGGGCCGCAGGACGTCCGCCGCCTCGACGACAAGCACGCGTTCGCGATGAGCGCGGCGGCACTCGGCCTACCCGTCCCCGACACGCACCGCATCACCGACCCGCAGCAGGTCGCCGACTTCGACTTCGCCGGCCGCGAGCGCCCGTACATCCTCAAGAGCATCGCCTATGACCCGGTCCGCCGGCTGGACCTGACCCAGCTGCCGCTCGCCACGCCGGCGGCGACCGCCGCCTTCGCGCGCAGCCTCCCGATCGCCGAGGACAACCCGTGGATCCTGCAGGAGTTCATCCGCGGCCAGGAGTACTGCACCCACGCCACCGTGCGGGACGGCGAGGTCCGGGTGCACGGCTGCTGCCTGTCCTCTGCCTTCCAGCTGAACTACGAGCACGTCGAGAAGCCGGAGATCGAGGACTGGGTGCGGCGCTACGTCCGCGGCCTGGGGCTCACCGGGCAGGTGTCCTTCGACTTCATCCAGGCCCCGGACGGCCGGCTCTACGCCATCGAGTGCAACCCCCGCACGCACTCGGCGATCACGATGTTCCACGACCACCCGGGACTGGCCGCGGCCTACCTCGATCCCGCCGCGCCGGAGATCCGGCCCCTGCCCACCAGCCGCCCCACGCACTGGCTCTACCACGAGCTGTGGCAGCTGCTCGCCCGCCCGGGCGGGCGGTGGGCCCGGCTGCGGCGCCTGGCGCGGGGCAAGGACGCGATCTTCGCCTGGGACGACCCGCTGCCGTTCCTGATGGTCCACCACGTCCAGATCCCGTGGCTGCTGTTCGGCAACCTGCGCCGCCGCAAGGACTGGGTGAAGATCGACTTCAACATCGGCAAGCTCGTCGAGGCGGCGGGGGACTGAGGCGTGCGGGTGCTGCACCTCGTCGGCTCGCCGACGGACGCGTTCCACGCGGAGCTCTCGCGGCTCTACGCGCAGGACTGCCTGACCGCGACGGCCGACCCGGGCCGGTACGAGGTGCTCCTGGCCCACGTCGACCCGGACGGTCGCTGGCGCTTCCCGGCCGGGCTCGACGCCGCCGCGCTCGCGGCCGCGGAGCCGCTCCCGGTCGCGCGCGCGCTCGAGCGCGTGGTCGCGCTGGCCCCGGACGTGATGCTGCCCCAGATGTTCTGCCGGCCGGGGATGACGCACTACCGCGCGCTCTTCGACGTGCTCGGCATCCCGTACGTGGGCAACGCCGCCGACGTCATGGCCCTCACGGCCGACAAGGCGCAGGCGCGTGCGGTCGTGGCCGCGGGCGGCGTGCGCGTCCCCGCCGGCGAGGTGCTGCGCCGCGGCGAGGAGCCCACGCTGGACCCGCCCGTCGTCGTCAAGCCGGTCGCCGCGGACAACTCGGTCGGCGTGGCGCTCGTGACGGACCCGGCGCAGCTGGAGCACGCGCTGGAAGCGGCGTGGGCGCACGGCGACCGCGCGCTCGTGGAGGCGTTCGTAGCCCCCGGGCGCGAGGTGCGCTGCGGGATCCTCGTCCGCGAGGGGGAGCTCGTCGGCCTGCCGCTGGAGGAGTACCGCGTGGACGGCGTCGCCGCCCCGATCCGCGGGCCGGCGGACAAGCTCGCACGAACCCGCGACGGGGCGCTGCGGCTCGTCGCCAAGAACAGTCCGGACGCGTGGATCGTCGACGTGGAGGACCCGCTCACGGAGGTCGTGTGGGCGGCCGCGCGGCGCTGCCACGAGGCGCTCGGCTGCCGGCACTACAGCCTGTTCGACTTCCGGATCGATGCGGACGGGCAGCCGTGGTTCCTGGAGGCCGGCCTGTACTGCTCGTTCGCGCACCAGAGCGTCGTGACCACGATGGCGGCGGCCGCGGGCATCCCCGTCGCCGACCTGCTGCAGATCGCGCTGGCCGAGACCCTGCCGGCGGAGAGGAGCCTGTCGTGAGCCTGGACCACGTCGTCATCGATCCCGTCGGGGTGGAGGTGCGGGGACTCGCGGCGGGGGCGCTGGACGCCGCCGCCGCGGAGGAGCTGAAGGACCTGCTGGCCGAGCACGGCGTGCTCATCCTCCGCGGGCAGCACCTGGACGACGAGGGGTTCGTCGCCTTCCTGCGGCGCTTCGGGCTGCTCGCGTTCACGCAGGGCGAGGCGCCGGTCGACGGCGCACCGGACCTGAACCTCGTCAGCAACGTGGGCCGCACCAGCCCGCCGCGCAGCCAGTGGCACGTGGACACGAGCTACGTCCGCGTCCCGCCCGCGTACACGGCGCTGCGCGCCGTCGAGATCCCGGAGCAGGGCGGCGAGACCCTGTTCACGAACCAGTACCGCGCCCTGGAGACGCTGCCGGCCGCGCTGCGGGAGCGGCTCGACGGCCGCAGCATCCGCCACGTCATGACCGGGCTGTCCCTCGGGGAGGACGACGAGACGGCGGCCGAGCACCCCGTCTTCCGTCCCCACCCGCGGACCGGGCGCCCCGCGCTGTACC
>JAOPZU010000056.1 GCA_025963955.1 Solirubrobacterales bacterium | reverse complement strand
ACCCGTGGGAGCAGGTCCGGGGCTTCCAGGACGCGATCACCTACGCCCAGTCCCGCCCCGACGTCGACGCCGCGCGGATCGGCGTCTGGGGGTCGAGCTACGGCGGCGCGCACGCGTACGTCGTCGCCGCGATCGACCGCCGCGTGAAGGCGGTCTGCGGTCAGGTTCCGCTCATCTCCGGGCGCCGGAACTTCGAGACGCTCGTGCGGGTCGACTTCTGGGACGCCACGTGGCAGCTGCTCGCCGCCGATCGTCAGGGCCGCGCGGCGGGCGAGGCGCCCATCATGCTCCCGGTCGTCCACGAGAACCCGCTCGAGCAGTCGGCGCTGCCGACCCCCGACTCCTACGCGTTCTTCACACGCGCCGGCGCCGAGCGGGCGCCGTCGTTCGTCAACGAGGTCACCGTGCGCTCGCTCGAGCACTTCCAGGGCTACGAGCCGGGGGAGTACCTCAAGCGGATCTCGCCGACGCCGCTGCTGATGGTCGTGGCCCCGAACGACCGGCTCGCCCCCGGCGAGTGGGCGTGCGCGGCCTACGAGACCGCCGCCCACCCCAAGAAGCTCGTCCTGCTGCCCGGGGGCCACTTCGACGCGTACACCGGGACGGGCTTCGAGATCTCCTCGGGCGCGGCCCGCGACTGGTTCACGGAGCACCTGCTGGGCGGCTGACCGGTATCCGGCGTCCGCTTCAGGCGGTCTGGCCGCCGTCGACGACCATCGCGTGGCCGACGGTGAACGCGGCCTCCTCGGAGCACAGCCAGAGCACGGCCGAGGCGATCTCCTCGGGCCGTCCCATCCGCCCGACGGGCTCCTGGGCGATGACCCGGGCACGGCCTTCGTCGCTGTCTCCGGTGAACCGGCGCATCATCGGGGTGTCGATGATGCCCGGGCAGATCGCGTTGACGCGGATGCCCTCGGCGGCGTAGTCCAGGGCGGCGGACTTCGTCAGCCCGATGATGCCGTGCTTGGTCGCCGCGTAGGCGGCCTGCCCCTTGAAGCCCTTGATTCCGGCGCCGGAGGACGTGTTGACGATGGCGCCGCCGCCGGAGGCGCGCATGAGCTCGACCTCGTGCTTCATCGCGACGAACGTCCCGCGCAGGTTGACCGCGAGCAGGCGGTCCCACTCGGCGTCCCCGATCTCGTGCAGCGGCTTGACCGGCTGCTCGACTCCGGCGTTGTTGAAGGCGACGTCGAGCCGGCCGAACCGCTGCGCCGTCGCCTCCAGAGCGGCGGCCAGCTGCTCGCTGCTGGTGACGTCGCAGGTGACGGCCAGCGCCTGGCCACCCTCCTGCTCGATCAGCCGCGCGGTCTCCTCGTTGCCGCCCGCGGCGACGTCGGCGACCACCACGCCCGCGCCCTCACGGGCGAAGGCGAGCGCGGTGGCACGGCCGATCCCGCTGGTGGCGCCGGTGACCAGCGCGACCCTGCCGGTGAAGCGGGACATCTCAGAGCGTCGCGTTGTCGATGACGAAGCGGTAGCGCACGTCGGAGGCCAGCACGCGCTCCCAGGCCTCGTTCACCTGCCCGGCCGAGATGACCTCGATGTCGGCGGCGATGCCGTGCTCGGCGCAGAAGTCGAGCATCTCCTGGGTCTCGCGGATGCCGCCGATGGCGGACCCGGCGAACGTGCGCCGCTGGGGGATCAGCGCGAACACCGGGACCGGGAGGGGCTCGGGCGGCGCGCCGACGTTCACCAGCGCGCCGTCCGTGCGCAGCAGGCTCAGGAAGCGGCCGATGTCGATGCGGGCGCTGACCGTGTTGATGATGAGGTCAAAGCGGCCGGCGAGCTCGGTGAAGGTGTCCTCGTCGCTCGTGGCGTGGTAGGCGCTCGCCCCGAGCTTGAGGCCGTCCTCCCGCTTGCGCAGCGACTGCGAGAGCACGGTGACCTCCGCGCCCAGCGCGTGGGCGATCTTGACCGCCATGTGGCCCAGGCCGCCGAGGCCGACGACCGCGACGCGCTTGCCCGGGCCGGCGTTCCAGTGCCGCAGCGGCGAGTAGGTCGTGATGCCGGCGCACAGCAGCGGGGCGGCGGCGTCGAGCTCCAGGCCGTCCGGGATGCGGAGCACGAAGTCCTCGTCGACGACGACGTGGTCGGAGTAGCCGCCGTAGGTGACGGTGCCGTCGCGGTCCTTGGAGCCGTAGGTCTGCGTGTTGCCCGCCAGGCAGTACTGCTCGTTCCCGGCCTCGCAGTTCTCGCACTCCCGGCAGGAGTTCACCATGCAGCCCACGCCGACGCGATCGCCCGTGGCGAACGTGGTCACCTCGGCGCCGACCTCGGCGACGACGCCCGTGATCTCGTGTCCCGGGACGGCCGGGTAGGGGATACCGCCCCACTCGCCACGGGCGAAGTGGATGTCCGAGTGACAGATGCCGCAGAAGCGGATGTCGATCGGGACGTCCTTGGGGCCGACCGCCCGCCGCTGGATCTCCAGCGGGCCGAGGGGCCCGTCCGGGGCGTGGGCGCCGACGGCCCGGGCGCTCGTGCCGTTCGCGGGGGTGGAGGCTGTCGTGGTCTGGCTCATGCCTCCATGGAAGCAGCCCTCCGGCCCGCCAGGCGCACCCTGCCAGGGCACCCTTGCCGTCCTGATCCGGCGGCGGGGCGACGGTTCTAGGCTTGGCGGGTGGACCGGAGCAGCGAGATCGGCGAGTTCCTGAGCTCACGCCGCGCTCGCATCACGCCCGAGCAGGCCGGGTTGCGCAGCTCCGGACACCGGCGCGTCCCGGGGCTGCGCCGCGAGGAGGTCGCCGGCCTGGCGGGGGTGAGCGTCCCGTACTACGCGCGATTGGAGCGCGGCCGTCCCGGCGCGGTCTCCGACAGCGTGCTGGACGCGATCGCCCGCGCGCTGCGGCTCGACGACGCCGAGCGCCTGCACCTGTTCGACCTCGCGCGGCCCGGCCCGGCGGCCCGCCTGCGGACATCCTCCGGGCCCATCCGCCCGAGCGTGCAGCGCACGCTCGACGCTTTCACGGACGGCATGGCGCTCGTCCGCAACCGCCGCATGGACTACCTGGCCGCCAACCCCCTCGGGCGCGCCGTCTACGAGCAGATCTTCGACGGCGACCCGCCCAACCACGTCCGCTTCGTCTTCCTCGACGACCGCGCCCGGACGTTCTTCGCGGATTGGCCCGCGGTCGCCCGGGACACCGCCCGCATCCTCCGCGCGGAAGCCGGACGGGATCCGCAGGACGAGGGTCCCGCCGAGCTCGTCGCGGAGCTCTTGGACGTCAGCCCGGACTTCCGGGAGGTCTGGTCGCGCCGCGACGTGCGCATGCCGGCTGCCGGACGCCACCACTTCGTCCACCCCCGCGTGGGGCATCTCGACCTGGTCTTCGAGTCGGCGGCGCTGAACGCCGATCCCGGCCTGACCCTGCTGCTCGCGACGGCCGACCCGGGGTCGCCGACGGCGGCGGCGCTCGGCCGGCTGGCCGAGCCCC
>JAOPZU010000035.1 GCA_025963955.1 Solirubrobacterales bacterium | reverse complement strand
TAGACGCCGACGCCGAGCGCCTGCAGCCGGCCGCTCCGCGCGGCGTGGCCCACCTGGTCCTTCGACAGCCCGCTGGCCACGAGCTGCGCGAGCGACACGACCGCCTCCTGGCGCGCGGCCAGGCGGCCGGCCCGCACCCAGGGCGGCGGGGCACTTCCGGTGGACTGGGGACGCGGAACGTGCGGCACCGCCGGAGCGTCGCCCGCCCCCCTGCGCCGGCACAACCACGCACCTGCGCCGCAACTGCGCCGGCGCCAGCGCCGGCAGCTACGGTGCACCGGATGCCGCCCTTCACCTCGGCTCTCGCCGAAGCCCTCGCCCCGGACCTGCTCGCGCGCTTCGACCGCTACGTCCGCGTCGCGACCCAGTCCGACCGCACCGGCCTCGGCGTCCGGTCGCCGACCACGCCGGGGCAGCTCGAGCTCGGCCGGCTGCTGGTGGACGAGCTGCTCGACATCGGGCTGGCGGACGCCACCCTCGACGACAACGGCTACGTCACCGCGACGCTGCCGGCCAGCGGCGGTAGCGCCCAGGACGTCGTGATCGGCTT
This sequence comes from Solirubrobacterales bacterium, assembly GCA_025963955.1. Taxonomy (GTDB): domain Bacteria; phylum Actinomycetota; class Thermoleophilia; order Solirubrobacterales; family Solirubrobacteraceae; genus Paraconexibacter. The sequence goes on along the minus strand of JAOPZU010000035.1, from coordinate 3,543 downwards.
CATCTCGCACGTCGACACGAGCCCGGACGCGCCCGGGGACGGGGTCGTCCCGATCGTCCACCGCGACTACGACGGCGGCCGGATCACGCTGCCGCGGAACGGGACCGTCCTGGATCCGGCGAGCGAGGCCGAGCTGGCGGCCAAGACCGGCCACGACATCGTCACCGCCTCGGGGGACACGCTGCTCGGCGCAGACGACAAGGCCGGCGTGGCGGAGATCATGGCCGCGGTCGCCCATCTGCAGGCGCACCCCGAGCTGCCGCGGCCGACGCTGCGCGTCTGCTTCACGCCCGATGAGGAGATCGGAGCGGGCGCCGGGCTGCTCGACCTGGAGCGCTTCGGCGCGCGCTGCGCCTACACGATGGACGGCTCGTCCCTCGGCGAGATCCAGGACGAGACGTTCTCCGCCCTGGAGGCGACGCTCTCGGTGACCGGCGTCGACGTGCACCCGGGCTTCGCCAAGGACGTGCTCGTCAACGCCGCGACGGTGGCCGCACGCATCGTGGCGGCGCTGCCGGCGGAGCTGACGCCCGAGCGGACCTCCGGCCGCGAGGGCTTCGTCCACGTCTTCTCCGTGACGGGCGACGCGACGCGCACGACCGTCTCCGCGATCCTGCGCGACTTCGACGACGCCCTGCTCGCGGGGCACGCCGACCTGCTCCGGGCCACCGCTCAGCGCGTGGTCGACGCGACGCCGGGCGCCTCCTTCACGATGGACGTGGTCGAGCAGTACCCGAACATGCGCAAGCACCTGGAGCCGTTCCCGGAGATCGTCGAGCACGCCATCGCGGCGATCCGCGCCGAGGGCCTGGAGCCCCTAAGCGAGCCGATCCGCGGCGGCACCGACGGCTCCCAGCTCAGCGCCCGCGGCCTGCCGACCCCCAACGTCTTCACGGGCGGCCACGCGTACCACTCCGTCCGCGAGTGGGCCTCGCTGCAGGACATGGCGGCGGCCTCCGCGGTCGTCGTGCGGCTGGCGGGGGAGTGGGCGACCGGGTGATCCGAGGCCCCGGCCGGAGGTCACCGGTGTGGGCTCGCCGCGCGCCGCGCGCGCGAGCCGCCAGGCGAGTTCGCGCAAGGTGATCCGGGGCCCCCGGTCGAGGATCACCCGACGACCCGGAATCCCCCGCGCATGAACGGGTGCACGCGGCAGAAGTACGTGTACGTGCCCGCCGGCAGGTCTGCGGGGGTCGACCAGCGATCGCGGTTCGCGGCGGCCGTCAGGCCTACCGGGCCGTAGCCGAGCTCGCCCGAGTCGAAGTCGACCGGGCCGTCCGCCCGCGGGTAGGCGATGCCGGTGGTGCGGTTGCACGGGGTCCGGCAGGCGGTGATCGTGTGGAAGATGTCGCGCTTCGCGTCCTGGTTGACGAACGTCAGCCGCGCTCCGCGGCGGACGGTCGGCAGCCTGTGTCCCAGCGTGTTCAGGTCGCCGCGGGCGGAGAGGAACTCGGCCATCGCGATCGAGCCGCCGGCGGGCCGGCCGGAGAGCATGTCGCGCGCGTCGGGCAGGACGGCGGGACCGCCGCCGTGATTGTCGTTCTCCGGGAGGTGGCCGTGCGTGACGCGCCCGGACGAGGCCGGCGGATGGACGAACGGGTCCACGCCGCCGACGCCCGTCCCGAGGTAGCGCGCGATCGGCATGATCGCCATCGACTCGTACCACGAGGCCTTCGTCACGTCGTAGGTGCCGGTGATCGCGACGACGTCGCCCTTGCGCAGCTGCACGCGCCACCACGGCTGGGTCGCGGTCATGGCGACGTCCCACGACACCGGGCCCGCGGGCTCCCAGTACTTCGCGACCGACCGGAACAGCGGCACCGTGCGCCCGGCGCGGGTCACGGTCAGGTCGGTCCGCAGCCCGCCCGGGTGCAGGTGGCCGGCCGTCCAGACGAGGGTCTGGTCGCGCTCGACGGTCCACGTGTGCTCCGGACCCAGGCCGGTCGCGGCGGAGGCGCCGGGGTCCGGGAAGGTGAAGGTCTTGCGGCCCTTGGCGCGCTTGGCGTCGAAGACCGGATACGCGCCCGGCCCGGCCACGTCCATCCACTTCGTGGTGACCGGCCTGATGCTCGCGGCGGCCGGCGCGCTGTCCGGCACGAAGTCGATGTCCCAGGTGATGAGGACGTCGGCCTCGGTCGGGTAGAGGTCGTGGATCATGTGGTTCATGACCCAGGTCTGCGAGGGGTCGTAGCGCCAGCCGAAGCCCTGCGGGAGGTCGGGGAAGGTCTTCTCCTCGCCGGCGGCCCAGCGTCGCTCGCCGTTGACGAGCCACACCCCGTGGTGCAGGTGGATGACGTCCACGCCCGGGACCTTCCCGTCGAGGTAGGTCAGGTTCGGGCGGAAGGCCGTGATGTACCCGGGGACCTGCGGCTTGGCGTCAGCCCCGATGACCCCGAACTGGATCAGGTTCTGCCCGGGCTTCAGGTGGACCGGGCCGTAGCTGAAGTGCAGGTGCTGCAGTCCGGGGTAGGTCGCCTGCGGGTAGGTGTCCTTCGCGAGGCCGCTCGCGCCGGCCGCGTGCGCGGGCCCCAGGGCTGACGCGCTCCCGAGGATCCAGACGGCGAGAGCCAGCGCGCACCGGAGCACGCGCCGGCGGGGACGGCGGGGGGACATCCCCCGGACATTGACGCCTGGAGGACGTCCGCGTCCATCGTCCGTACGTCCGCGCGTCGGCGGACGCACGTGGGGGGCGCTACGCGGCCTGCTTGGCGGCGCGTGCCTCGCTCGTCTTGACGATGCCGCTGACGAGCGTGCCGACGACGCCGCGCATCACGCCGAGCATCACCGGACGCAGCGGCAGGATCGCGTCGAAGGTCACGCGGTAGGTCATCGCCGTGCCGCCGTCCTTGGCCTCCAGGACGACGTCGCCGCGGTGGTCCTTCACCGGGGCGCCCGAGATGATCCCGTAGGAGAAGTGGGTCGACGGCTCGTAGCGGAGGACCTCCTCGCGGATGGCCGGGCCCGCGCCGGAGATCCTGCGCACCGCACCCACGCCGTTCGGCTCGGTGGTGCCGGGCTTCTCCAGGGTGAAGGTGACGGGGCCGGGCATGAAGCTCGTCGTGCCCTCGTGGTCGGTGAGCACGTCGAAGACCGTCTCGACCGGCGCGTTGATCTGCTTCGTGATGAGGAATCCGGGCATGGCCGCGCAGCCTACCTCGCGCCGGTCGCTCAGATGATCCCGACGATCGCGGCGCAGTCCCAGTTGCGCGCGCCGCGGCCGTGGTCCCACAACCGTGCGGCCAGGCGGTCCTGCTCGGCCTTGGAGGCCTGGTAGGCGTTCGGGGTGGACCCGCCCAGGCCCCGCCAGGTCGCCGGCATGAACTGGTAGTAGCCCGATGCGCCGAGGGAGTTCGGCCCCGTGTTGCGGCCGCCGGACTCGCACTGGACGATCGCCCACGGGATCGCCCAGGGGCCGCCCGGGCCGGTCATGGAGACGGCCGCGCGGGCGGCGGCGCGCTCCTGCTCGGCCAGGACCTTCGTCAGGCGGCTCTGCGCGCTGCGGCGGTTCGCGCGGGTGGCGTTCAGCGCGGCCAGGCGCACCTGCCG
>JAOPZU010000034.1 GCA_025963955.1 Solirubrobacterales bacterium | reverse complement strand
AGTATTTGATCGACGGAAATGCCGAGTTCGTCCTCCTTCACGGGATCGTCACCTTCGTCTCCCGTGAGACGGGCGAGGTCCGCGACGTCCCGGCGCCGCTGAACCTCTCGAAGATCGCGGCCATGCGGCCCGTGTAAACGCCGCCCGTCCGCACGTCCGGAAGCCCCGCTTCGAGCCTCGCTCGGCGGGGCTTCCGTGTGCGCCTTGACGACACGCCCGGGACGCACAGGAACAAATCGACTTTCGAAGCCCGCACGATTTGATCCGCAGATTCCTTGACTTCGGACGAACCATTTCGTCCGTTCCGCGCCACGGAGGGGCGACTGGGCGATGTCCTGTGCGTAGCTCCGGCCCTCTTCTTATGTAGGGGAAAGAGAGGCTCTTTCCCCTCCACCCTCTCCCGGCGTCGGCCTTTCACCCTTTCGACGACGCCGGACGCGTGCGATCAGTGTTGGGGCGGATCGCACGCGCCGCGGGCCGTCGTCTGGCGCTGACGCCGGGCGGCCCGCGGCCTTCCTCTTCCCTCCCCTCGCGACGACGCGAGCCGGAGCGGCTACTACTCCCCCCGCCGGGGCGCCAGGTGCGCCTCTGACGCGAGCGGACCGCACACCCCGGGGCGGGTCCTCGGACGCACTCCCCGGCGCCCCATGCGCCACCTAGACCTCCCGAGTGGCCGGACAGAGTCCGCCCTCGGCGTCCCGCTAGACGCGGCCTCCTTCACTCCCCATCCCCCCTCTTACAGGAGACCCCTCACCATGACGAACACCTTTGCCACCGCCGACGAACTCGCCCGCATCGCCGCGAAGATCGTCGGGCTCGACCTCGGCCTCGCCGCCCTGGTCTCCCGCGACCTCGAAGCCGACTTCGTCCCTGGCGGCGGAAACACGGTCCGCGTCCGCATCCCCGGCGCCGTCGAGGCCCACACGAAGCCCATCTTCGACAAGTCGACGCCGCTGGAGTCCAGCGAGATCGCCGAGCAGTCCGTCCCCGTGACGCTGAACACTCACGCCTACTCGAACGTGATCCTCTCCGAGGGCGACCTCGACCTCGTGATCGAGGACTTCTCCGCCCAGGTCCTCGCCCCGCAGTCTCACTCGATCGTGAAGTTCGCCGAGCGCGAGGTCGCGGCGGCCATGCAGGCCACCCCCGAGACGGCCTCGATCGCCTTCGACGAGGCCAACCCGGCGAAGACCTTCACGCAGATCCGCAGGGCGCTCCGCAGTAACGGCGTCTCGACCGACGAGCCGCTCCTCGCGGCCGTGGGCTCCGACGTCTACGCGGCCCTTCTCGACGCCGAGGACTTCGACACGTCCGGCGAGGGCCGCATCCGCGGCTTCGAGGTCCACGAGTCGACCCGTCTCGCGCCGGGAGAGATTGTGGGCTTCATCCGCCCGGCGTTCTCCCTCGTCGTGCGCGCCCCTCGCGTGCCGGACGGCGCCCCATTCGGTAAGTCGGTCGTCGACGGAGGCTTCGCGCTCCGCTACCTCCGCTCCTACGACGGCTCGGTGGCCGCAGACCGCTCTCTCGTGAGCGCCTTCGTCGGCGTCTCGGCAATGCCCCTTGCCGTCGACGGTGAGGACGGCACCGTGAGCCTGAAGGCGAACGGCGGCGCCGTGCGGGTACTGACCGCCCAACTCTGAGCAGTTTCTCGGACCTGGCCCTCTCCTTCCTCGTCAAGGAGAGGGCTGGGTTCGCCTCCCTTTTCATTCTCGGAAACCAGTTACCTAACGGCGGGAGGCCTCGTGGCCACTTTTCTCACAGTCTGCACAGAGTGCGGCCGACAGTTCGAGGCTCACTCTTCGCTCGCCCGTATGTGCGGCACCGCCTGCCGTGTCCGCGCACACCGTGCCCGGCGCGCCGCCCAGCACGCAAACCTGCTCGCCTTCCGCAATGACGTCGAAGATCTCCTGCAGCGGGCTGCCGCTGCGCGGGAAGCCGGAGACGAGGAAGCGCTCGCGGTCGTTGCCAGGGTCGTGGTCGGGTTTCTTCCCATCGGGTGATCAATCACGCGGGCGCCTGAGCCGCTGAACCGCCCGGCTCAGCTCCTGTCACATGCGCCCCGTGGCGGACGCCCGGCCGCTCCGCCCCGGCTCGCGCGCTGCATCCTCATTCCTTCCTCGCGCCTCTCCCGGCGCATCACCGGAGACGCCATGACTCATCCCGCCCCCCTGCCCGACATGCAGTTCCGACTAGTCGCCAGTGACGTTGTGACGAAGCATCGTCACTTCCCCACGCTTCTTTTACGCCGAAGAGGATTCTTTTCCACCCTCTCCACCCTTGCTCCATTCCCCGTGATTCCGCGAGTCAAAGGGTGGAACAGGGTGGATCAGGGTGGAAAGGGCGGGTGCCCGTGACGATCTCCCTCCTTGACTGGGCAGCTGATCCTGGGGCTTCGCCATCGCCGCTTCCCTCTGTGAACGACCGCCGCCGCAACCGCCAGGGCTTCGGGCTGGATGACGCGCTCGGCGCGTGGCCAGTCGGTCTCCTTCCTGATGCTCCTCTCGCGGCGGACCTTGCCGCTCGCGGCTTCGCCTTCGGGCGAGGCGTCGGCTATGAACTCAGAGGCCGTCCGGTCGAGCGCACCCAGGTAGCGCGCGCAGCCGCGGACCTTCTCGACGAAGCCGCCATCCTCCTCGGCGACGCGCCCAACAGCGACGAGCTCGACGGCCAGCGGTGGGGCCTCCGGAAGACTGCACGTGACCTCCGGACCTCCCGGCCCGCACAGTCACTCCTTCTCGACCTCCTGCGTCCGCACCTTCCCGAGCCCACCGTGGCGACGCCTCCGGCCGCCGCGCTGTCATTCCTCGCGGCGTTCGACGGTCGTGCGGAGGTCCGCCGCTCCCATCTCGCACGGGATTATGCGGCGGCCGGGTACCCAGGCGGTCTCACAAAGGACCGAATCCGCGCCCTCGCCGCAGAGCGGTGGGGCGACGTCGTTGTGGTCCGGGGGTACGAGGTCCACCGGCCTACGAGGGCTTCCCTGACTCCTCCCCCAGTCGACAAGGCTCTCGCGGCCTCGGTCTCAGGATTGGTGAGCATCTACGGCCGCGAGGCCGTGCTCGCCGCACTTCATGCCCAGTCCCGCCCTAGCCGGTCTACCGGCGCGCCCACTCCATGACAAGGAACCCATGATCCACCGCGAACTCCACCCCGACGACATTCCCCTCTACGATGCCGAGGTCCTCGGTCGCGTTAGCGTCCAGCGCTACCTCGCGTCCCTCGATGCCGAGGCCCCTGGGCTAGACCTGACCTGGGACCGCGCTGTCCTCTTCGGACTCCTCGCCACCCGCGACGTGCGCGCCGGAAAGCTCCAAAGCCATCGCGTGCTCGCGCAGAGGACCTTCGCTGCCGACGACTTCGACGTGCTGATCGTCGCGGCCCTGACGATTCTGGATCCGGGGCCAGTACCGCCCGGCACCTTCGAGGCACTCCTAGTCGGAGACTCAGGGCCTTCCCTCTGCTCCTAGCTGGAACACTCGTCCGTGGGCGATAGACAGGAGACATGCACCTCGGCGCCTACACACTCCGCGGCGAACGACCGCGGTTCGTGGGCCCGTGTCAGGCTAGCGGAGCGCCGGTGCTAACGATTCGCACGACGACCCACGTAAAATGCCTGATGGGAGCGGGGATTACGACCCGGGCGTTAGGACCCCGATCCTGATCCGACTAGGCTCCGGGTTCAGTGTTACGGTGGAGAGGCACCCGGAGCCTAGTCGGATCAGGATCGGGGTCCTGCGCGACTCGCGGTCGCACCAACGTTCGGTAGGACTCTCACAGCGTCCGGCGCCCCCTTCTGGCGTCGGAGCGCGGACTGTGCAACAATGCTATCCGAGCAAGGATTGGAACTCTGGAAACGGACCGCCAGTCTGGCCCCTGATTTGGTTGCTACGGCACTCAGGGGCCGCTCTCATTTAAGCCTCTATGAAGACCACTCGGTCATAGAAGGCTTCGGCGTAGTTGTGGCCGGTGCGTGCCTGGCGCTGGTAGAGCGCGAACGACACGAGGTCGGGAAGCCAGAGCAGCCGTTCGTCCGACGGAGATGCCGGTCGAACGCTCATGGACCGCGGGATTTCATCAGCACGTCTGGCTTCTTTGATCGTCCTCTCGTCTGCGTTGCGCTGACTCATGTGGCGACGCTCCTCGAATATCACCAGCGCAACCGGCG
>JAOPZU010000033.1 GCA_025963955.1 Solirubrobacterales bacterium | reverse complement strand
GCCCGTGTCCGTCGGCGGCGCGAGCGGGCTGCGTGCGGGCGCGTCCGCCTCGAGCCCCGCCTGCAGCCGCCCGGCCACCGCGGTCCACGCGCGCAGCAGCTCACGCAGGTCCTCCGGCCGGTCCGAGAGTAGGTCGAAGGCCGCGAAGTGCAGCCGGTCCTGCTGCGGCGTGAGGATGCCGGGCTGATGCGGGCCGTAATAGGGGACGCGCCCGGTCCCGTCGCCGCCCCTGGCGGGAGCGGGATCGCCTACGGCGGCGGCGCCGACCGCGTACCCGCTTCCGGCCAGGGCGGCCCCGCCGCCGGCGAGCGCGGCCCGGCCGAGCAGCCCACGGCGGGTGACGCGGTCGTCCATCAGCGCCGGACGACCGCGGCGGCGACTCGCGACAGCGGCTCGGCGAGGGCGTCGATGCGCTGGGACAGCACGCGCACGACGTCCTTCGACAGCGCGGTGTAGCGCACGAAGCCCGCGCCCTGCGCGTGGCTCGTGAGCGCCTCCTCGACGTCTGCGAACCGGGCGGTGATGGTGTTCGCGAGCGTCTTGTCCCGCAGCACGAGCGCGGGCTTCAGCAGCACGAACGCCTTCAGCGCGCCCTCGACGTTCGCGCGGAAGTCCCACAGGTCGGTGTGCGAGTAGCGGTCCTCCTCGCCGGTGATCTTGGACTTGGAGACCTCGCCGAGCAGGGCCGTGGCCCCGTTGGCCAGCTCGGCCGGCTGGTACCGCAACCCGGCGGCCTTGCCCACGAGCACCTTGACGTCCGCCAGCAGCCCGTCCGCGACCCGGCTCATGCCCTTCAGCGAGCGCGTCTTCCAGAGGGCCTGCTCGATGCGGTGGAAGCCGGTCCACGCCTCACCCTCGGCGACGTCGTTGACGCGGGCGTCGATGCGCGGGTCGAGGTCCCCGAAGGACTCGGCCACGGGCTCGATGCGCTCGTACGGCTCGCGGGCGGTCGGGAAGCGCTGCTTCGCCGTGGCGACGTCGCCGGCCTTGACCGCGGCGACGAACGCCTCCACGCGATCGAGCAGGACCACGGTCTGGCCCTCGACGTACCGGCCGTAGGCGAGCGTCGCTGCTTCCAGCTCGGGCGCGCCGTCCGTCGGCGTCGCGGTGGGAGTGCCGGAGACAATGATCGTCCCGCGCTCGCGGTCCGCGTTCGGGCAGTAGGACTCGTAGGTGCCGGGCGGCAGGTCGAGCGAGAAGGTCGCCGTGAGGCCGGGGGCGATCGCCTCGCGCTCGCCGAGGATGCGGTCGCCCTTGACGATCTCGTACTCCGTCGCGCGCCCCGAGCCCTCCGCGGGGACCTCGAAGGTCGTCGGCCCGGCGGTGAGCTCGAGCCTCGCGGGCAGGCATCCCGCGTCGGTGATCCTCACCGCGACGGTCTTCGCGCCGGCGACGGGGCCGGCAGTCGCGACGCCCGAGGTCGCGTCGTCGGTGCCGCACGCGCCGAGCCCGAGCACCAGCAGCAGGCCCGCGACGGGCGCCGTCGCGCGGGCGGTCCGGCGGACGCGCCTACCGGACGGCCACAGGACGAAGACCAGCATCGGGACCGCGTAGAGCGCGTAGCCGGCGATCTCCACGACGGCCGGCTTCGGCTGCAGGCCGAGCGTGCCGGTGATGAGCGCGCCGGCGACCGAGCCGGGGGCGATGAGCCAGGAGAGGTCGAGCGCCTGGCTGCGGCCGAACGGGAACCAGCCGGCCTCCCAGCCGGTGTGGAGCGCGCTGGAGACCAGGCCCGCGGCGACGAAGACGAGCACCACGCCGGTCGCGCGGAAGAACTTCTGCAGGTCGATCCGCACCCCGCCGCGGAAGATGAGATACCCGAGGACGACGGCGGAAAGGACGCCGAGCGCCGCGCCGCTGCCTGTCGTCGCTGGGTCGTCCGAGGCGTCGAAGGCGGCCGTGAGGAAGAAGGCGGTCTCGATGCCCTCGCGGATGACCGCGAAGAACGCCATCGCGACGAGCGCATGGGTGGAGTTCTTCGCCAGCGCGCCGGCGGCGACGCTCTGCAGCTCGCCGCGCAGGGTGCGGGCGTTCCTACGCATCCACAGGATCATGAACGTGACGAAGGCGACGGCGATGAAGGCGATGACGGTCTCCAGGCCCTCCTGCTCACGCTGGGGGAGCTGGTTGTCGGCAAGCTTCAGCCCGCCCCCGACGGCGAACGAGATGAGCAGCGCGGCGGCGACGCCCGTCCACATCGGGCGCAGCGCATCGCGCCGGCCCTCCTGGGTGAGGAAGGCGGCGACGATGCCGACGATCAGGGCGGCTTCCAGCCCCTCGCGGAGGCCGATGACGAACGTGGGCAGCATGGGTGGCAGGACTCCGGCGGTTTCGGGGACGTGGCGTGTCGGCACCATGAGTTAGGGCTGCCTAACTCGCGGTCGAGTTAGGGTACCCGAATTCCCACCGGAACGGTTGGAGAACGACGAAGGGCGCCCGTGGGCGCCCTCCGGTTAAGCGGCGAGGCGGGTGCGGCTCAGCAGATGACCTGCACGTGGACGGGGACCGGGGCGGTCAGCGGGTTGGCGGCCGTGCCGGCCTCGTCGACCGTCACCTTGTTGCCGCCGGCCGAGGCCGCCGCGAGCGACAGCCCGGGGGTCGCGGTGGCGCCGTTCGGCGTCGCGGTGAACGAGCAGGCGCTCACGTCCTTGGGGAAGGTGACCGTGAACTTTGTGCCGGTCACGGACGCGGTGGCCGTCCCGCCGCGCGACGCGGTGACGTTGCCGGCGCCGTTGACGGCCGCGAACAGGAGGTCGCCGGCCGACGCGTAGAACCCGGCCTCCTGGCCGTTGAGCTTCGCCGAGTCGGTCGCCTTCGCATCCGCCGCCAGGAAGTCGGTGGCGCTCTTGCCGTCGACGCGGTCGGCGTTCAGGCCGGTGGCGACGCCCGTGGCGTTCGTCGTGAAGGGCTTCGTGCCGTCGCCGCCGTTCCCGACGGTGATGAGGCCGGCGCTGAGGCCGTTCGCCGCGTTGAACTCGAACGCGTAGCCGTTGGAGAGGTTGTTCACGCGGATGCACGGGTTCTTCGGCGGGACGGCCGCGGAACCACCGGCCGTCGAGCGGCAGCCGTAGACGGCGCCGCCGCCGGAGTTGGAGAGGTTGGACTGACGCGTGGAGTAGCCGCCCGTCGCCGTGGAGGAGGCCGGCACGTCCGAGATGACCTGCGTCTCTGCGGTCGTCGTGCCGTTGCGCTTGCCCTGCAGCAGCGGGCTGCCGGTCGCGGCGACGGACGTCGCGGTGACGCCGATGACCAGGATGCCGGTCGCGGCGACGACGTTGCGCGTGCGCAGGGACCTGCCGTTCAGGCGCGCGCGCAGGCCGCGGTGGTCTTCGGGGTTCTCGTGGTTCTTCATGTGTTCTCCCGTTTGAGGAACTGCGTGGCGGGCGGGGGTGACGCCCGTGTCCGGTGACCCGGACCCTGACTTCTGGAGCACGGGATCCCCATGAGGGTTGCGGTAAGCGCGCCGACATGACGCAGATCTGCACGGCTCGAGCGCCGCGGCGCGCGCCCGGTCCTACGCGAGGTTCGAGCGCCGCGGATACGCCACGGCGGGATCGGTGAGGACGTTGACGAGCGCGGGCTTGCCGGCCTCGAACGCGCGGCGCAGCGCGCCCTTCAGCGCGTCCGGGTCCTCGACCAGCTCGCCGTGTCCGCCGAGCGCCTCGACGACCTGGTCGTAGCGCGTGCGCGGCGTCAGCTCCGCCGCCACGCTGTAGCCGTAGAGGAACTCCATCGGGTGCTTCTCCAGGGCCCAGATGCCGTTGTTGCCCATGACGCCGACGACGTTCACACCGTGGCGCGCGAGCGTGTCGTACTCCATCCCGCCGAAGCCGAAGGCCCCGTCCCCGAGCATCAGGACGACCTGCTTGTCCGGCCGCGCGAGCTTCGCCGCAAGGGCGTAGCCGGGCCCCGAGCCGAGGCAGCCGAACGGGCCCGGGTCCATCCAGCAGCCGGGCTCGTAGCTGTCGATGACCTTGCCCGCGTAGGAGACGAAGTCGCCGCCGTCGCCGATGATGATCGCGTCCCGGTCGACGACCTCCGCGAGCTCCTTGTAGAGCCGCATCGGGTGCAGGGGCGAGCGGCCGTCGCCGAGCTCCTCCGCCTCCGCCGCGCGCTTCTCGGTCTCGCTCGCGCGCAGCCCCGCGATCCAGGCGCTCGTGTCCTGCGCGCCGCGGGCGCCCTCGCGCAGGGCGCGCAACGAGCCGGCGATCGAGCCGACGAGCTCTGCCGCCACCGCGCGCGGGTGCTCGCGCACGGCCTCCGCGCGGTCGATGACGACGATCTCGGTCTGCTCCCCGAAGGCCGCGCCGAACGCGAGGCGGAAGTCCATCGGGACGCCGATCACCAGCGCGAGGTCCGCGCCCTTCAGCGCCTCGCTGCGCGTGCGCGAGAACGCGTGCGGGTGGTCGGCCGGGACGCAGCCGCGGGCCATGCCGTTGAGGAAGACGGGGATGCCGAGCTCGTCCGTCAGCTCCAGGAGGGCGGTCTCCGCGTGGGCCCAGTAGAGGTTCGTGCCGGCCATGACGACCGGGCGCTCGGCGTCGCGCAGCAGGGCGATCGCGCGGTCGAGCTGCCCGCCGTCGGCCTCCGGGCCGGCCGCGCCGTCGCGGGGCGCGACCGGGGTCCCGGGGTCCGGCGCCTCGCTGAATACGTGGTCCATCGGGAAGTCGAGGAAGGTCGGACCGGAGTGGGGCGCCAGCGCGGTCGTGATCGCGTCGTCGACCAGGCCGGGGATCTCCGCCGTGGAGTCCGCGGTCTGCGCAAGCTTCGTCAGCGGCCGGACGAACGGGATGTGGTCGATCTCCTGCAACGACCCGCTGCCCCAGCGCAGAGCGGGTGCGCGGCCGCCCAGGACGGTGATCGGCGACTGGTTCATCTGCGCGGAGCCGAGCGCACTCATCGCGTTCGTGACGCCCGGGCCGGCGGTCACCGCGGCCACGCCGATCTCGCGCGTGACCTTCGCCCAGCCCTCGGCCGCGAACGTCGCGGCCTGCTCGTGGCGGGTGTCGACGATCTCGATCCCTTCCTCGCGGCAGCCGTCGTAGATCGGGAAGATGTGGCCGCCCGAGAGCGTGAAGATCCTGCTGACGCCGTGCGCCTTCAGGCGGCGGGCGATGAGCTTGCCGCCGTGGACGCTGGTCTGCTGCGGCTCGGTCTGAGTGGACATCGTCCGATGCTATCCGCGCCTCGCGGCCGCGCCGGAGGTCCGTGCACGCCGTCTTGCGACACCCCGTCGAACGGCGGATCGGGCCACCCGGCTTGATAGAAGCTCGGGGTCGATGGCCACCACCCCGCCCCGGCGCCGCCGCACGCCCCCACCGCCGCCCCGGCGTCACCGTCCCGTCCCGCGCGCCCCCAAGCCGACGCGCTGGCGCCGCCTGGCCGTGCTGCTCGCGCTCCCGCTGCTGGCGATCGGCAGCACCGTCGGCCTGCGCGTCGTCTACCTCGACCGCGCGCTGCCCGGCACGGAGCTCGCCGGGACGAACGTCGAGGGCGACAGCCGCGATGTCCTGAAGGAGCGGATGACACGGCTGGCCGCAGCGCCCGTGACGGTCTTCGCGGCCGGCCGGCAGCTGCGCATCACCCCGGTCGCCGCGGGCTACGAGCAGGACGTGAACGCGACGGTGGCGAAGGTGCTGGACGAGGGACGCCACGGGCCGCTGCTCGGGCTGACCAAGACGGCGGCCGGTCTCTTCTCCAGCCGGAACGTCGTCCCCGTCGACCGGGTCGATCCCGTGAAGATGGACGCCACCACCCGCGCTGTGGCGCGCCTGGTCAACCGCAGCGCCTACCCCGGCGGGATCACGGTGGACCCCGTGTCACTGGCCGTCGGTGTGCAGGGGCCGCGGCAGGGACGGACGGTCGACCGGAAGGCCCTGGCCCGGCAGCTCGTCGTCGCGCTGCGCAGCGGCCTTCCGACCTTCCGAGCGCCGTTCCAGAGCAGTCGCGTGGCGACCACGGCCGCGGTGCGCCGGGTCGCGAGCGCGGCCGAGCGCTACCTGGCGCAGCCCCTCACGCTGGCCGTCGGTGGCGAGCCCGTGGTCGTGACGCCGGAGAAGCTCGCGCCGATCCTGCGCCTGCGCGCGTCCCGGAAGGACCGCACCCAGGTGCGTCTTGGCAGCGACGAGGCGCGGCTCACCGCG
>JAOPZU010000029.1 GCA_025963955.1 Solirubrobacterales bacterium | reverse complement strand
CCGTTCGCCGCGGTCCTGCTCGCCCCGGCGCTGCACCTGTGGCTGCTCGCGCTCACGCCCGACTGGCGCTGGCCGCGGCCGGTGCGCCTCGTGGCGGTGCTCGCGGGCCTGGTGCCGTTTGCCCTGGTCGCGCTGACGGACATGGACCAGCTCGGCTACTCGCTCCAGGACGCGGCCTGGCAGGCCGTCCTGCTCGTGGCCGGGGGGCACGTCGGCCCGCTGACCTGGGTGCTGTGGAGCCTGGTGGCGGGCTGCGCGGTATGCGCGGGGATCGTCGCGCTGCATCCGGAGGACCCGCCGCCGCACGACCGGCCGGGGGGTGGCGGCTTCGACGGGCGCCCGAAGACCAGCGTCCGCGGACCCGGGGGCTACGTCGGGCCCGGGTCGCTCGGCGCCGTCTCCTCGGGCTACCGGCAGCAACGGTGAACGCCGTCGCGACGCGCGGACCGCAGGAGGCCCGCCGGCGCCACCCGGACGAGCGGCCCGTGCGGCGGGCGCTGCGCGCCCTCTCGACCGTCCTCATCGCAGCGGGCGTGCTGCTGCTCGTCGACGCGACGCTGACCTTCTTCTGGCAGGAGCCGCTCAGCTCGCTGTGGACGAGCCACCGCCAGAGCGTCCTGCGGAACGAGCTGCAGGTCATCGCCAGGCGCCCGCCGACCCCGCCGGAGCGGCGCCTGCTGGCCCGCCTGGGGACCGACCGGGCCCGCATCGCCTACCTGGCGGAGACCCTGCGCCGGCGCACGGAGCACGGGCAGGCGCTCGGGCGCATTCGCATCCCGAAGGCGGACGCCGACTTCGTCATCGTCAAGGGCGACGATCCGCCCGACCTGCGCCGCGGCCCCGGGGTCTACGACGGCAGTCCCCTGCCGGGCTCCTCCGGCACGGTCGCCATCGCCGGGCATCGCACCACCTACCTCTCGCCCTTCCGCCACATCGACCGGCTGCGCGCCGGTGACCCGGTGACCGTGGACATGCCCTACGCGCGCTTCACCTACCGCGTCGTGCGCCGCCGGATCGTCTCGCCGCAGGAGGTCTCGGTGATCCGCCGCGTCCGCTACGACCAGCTCGTGCTGACCGCCTGCCATCCGCTCTTCAGCGCGGCGCAGCGGATCGTCGTCTTCGCCCGTCTGGTGGGGGTCCAGCCCCGCGGGATCCTGGCTCGACGCTGAGGCGCCCCCGCTTCTGGGGATGGGTGGCGCGGCCGCTCCGTCCACGCGGGGGCCCCGATGTTCAGGATGGGCGCGCGCCGTCCCGATAGGGAACCGGACGGCGCTCCACGGAAGCCCGACGCCCCCGCGTCGGGCGCGCCCGAGGATCCAGACCCATATATGTCCACCACCCTTTCCACGATCGACGAGGGACGACCCATGCGCGTGCGCGAGCTCCGGGAGCAGGTCCTCAGCCAGCGATACTCCGTCGACCCGCAGCGCGTCGCCGCCGCGCTGCTGGAGCGGCTGCTCAGCCCAGCGGGTGCTCGAAGCCCGTCAGGGCCGGCGCCCCGGGCGGACGGCCGCTGATCTCGACCCGCGGCCCGTCCGGGCCGGGCGCGGAGACCGTGCCGACCCAGGCGTGGACCCCGGCGGTCGTCGCCGCCGGGACCAGGCCCGGCGGCGCGCAGACGCACAGCTCGTAGTCCTCCCCACCGGTCAGCGCGAACTCGCGCGGATCCGCGTCGAGGGCTCGCGCGACCACGTCGACGCCGGCCGCGAGCGGCACCGCGTCGAGATCCAGCGCGATCCGCACCCCGCTGCGCGCGGCCAGGTGGCGCGCGTCGGTGGCCAGGCCGTCGGAGAGGTCGATCCCGCAGCGGACCTCCGCGCGAACGAGCGCCCGGCCGGCCGCCAGCCGCGGGTGCGGCCGCAGGTGGGCGGTGATCAGCGTCTGCGCGAGCGGCGACGCCAGGCCGATCGCGTCGGCGTCCACGCGGCCCTCCAGGAGCGCGAGACCGGCCGCGCTGGCGCCGAGGGGGCCGGTGACCCCGACGCGGTCGCCAGGCCGGGCCGCGTCCCGCGTCAGCAGCTCGCGCTCGCTGTCCGCCCAGCCCACGACCGTGATCGCGAGCAGCAGCGCGGGGGCACGGGTGACGTCGCCGCCGGCGATGACGGCCCCGGTCCGGGCGCACAGCGCCTCCATCCCGGTGACGAGCGCCAGCCCGTCCGCGGCGGTGAAGCCGGGAGGGGCCCCGAGCACGACGTAGACCTCGCCGGGCTCCGCGCCCATCGCGGCGACGTCGCTCAGCGCCGCGGCGACCGCACGGTGCCCGACGTCGGCGAGCGTGGTGCCCGGCCGGTCGGTGCGGAAGTGGACCCCGTCGACCATCGCGTCCACGGAGGTGACGCAGAAGGGCCGGGCCCGGACGACGGCGGCGTCGTCCCCGACCCAGCGCACGAGGCGCGGGTTCCGGGCGTGCTGCGTCCCGGCGTCCAGCAGCGCCTCGATGGCGGCGATGAGCGAGCGCTCGGCCACGACGGTGGCGCGGCCGCCTGCGGGCCGGTCTAGCGGTGGCGGTAGACGATCCGAGCGCGGCTCAGATCGTAGGGCGAGACTTCGACGCGGACGCGGTCGCCCGGCAGGATGCGGATGCGGAAGCGCCGCATCTTGCCCGCCACGTGCCCGAGCACCTCGTGGTCGTTGTCGAGCTTCACCTTGAACATCGCGTTCGGCAGTGCCTCGACGACTTCACCTTCGAACTCGACCTTGTCTTCCTTGGCCATTGGGATCTAGGGTAGCGGGTGCCTGCGCCGCCGGGGCTGCGCCCGCCGGCGCCGTACGCCCTCGGACGGCCGCCGCCGCCG
>JAOPZU010000028.1 GCA_025963955.1 Solirubrobacterales bacterium | reverse complement strand
CGTGGTGCTGGGCCCGTAAGGCGCCCGGCGCAGCCCGCCGGCTGACCCTCGAGCAGACGACGGTCGAGCGCTCGATCCTGGCCCAGCGCGCGCTTCGCGCGGTGGCTCGTGCCCGGGTGTTCCTCCGCGAACGCCGCGGCCGCTGAAGCACCTCACGCGTGGGGCCGCGGGCCCCCCGCCATCCGGTCCACCCCGTGCCGCCCGTCCGGCGTCCGTTCGCCCGCCGGTCCAGACGCGGAACGGGACGATGCTCCCCCGTGTCGAGCGGCCACGCGCCAGGGTCGCACAAGCAAAAACCCGTGTTTTGCAGGGAAGTTAGGGGTTTCGCACGATTGTTTGCGACAATGTGACAGGTCCGGAGCCCCCGACTGCTCTCGCAATCGCCGCTCACCGGATTTCCTGTCTCCTAACTCAGCGACTTCGTATGCCAATTGCTTTCAAGGAATGGGCGGTTACCGTCCGTGCGCTCGCCGAAGGCGAGCAGCTCATCACGCTCCGCAAGGGCGGCATCCGCGAGGATGGCAAGCACTTCGAGCTGCAGCACGACCGGTTCTTCCTGTACCCGACCTTCGATCATCAGCGCAACGATCTGGTCCGCGCCTCGCACATGCCGGAGATGCGGCGTGCGCTCGAGGAGGGTGTCTGGCCGGACGGCGAGCCGCCCGCCCACGCCCTCACCCGTGACGGGGGCATCGCCCAGCCCGACCGCGTCCGCGTCCGCGCGTGGGCCGAGGTCGCTGGTCATTTCACCGTGAGCGATCCGCGGATCGTCTGTGATCTCTCCCCGTACTACGTGTGGACCACGGACTACGCCGAGAAGCGCCTCTCGTGGAAGCGCCGCGAGCCGCTGCACGTGCTGCTGCTGCGCACCTACCGCATCCCGCGCCCGGTGACCGTCAAGGTCCGGGACGAGTTCGGTGGCTGCAAGTCGTGGCTCGAGATCACACGCGACCTCCCGTTCGAGGGCACCCCGGTGCTCAACGACGACGAGTTCGCCGGCGCCGCGTCGGCCATCCAGGCCATCTGCGAGGGCGCGAACATCCCCTCGCTGGTCTAGCGCCTTCCCCATTCTCGTCATCCCGCGGGCCCTGGTCAGGTCCCTCGCGCAGGCCCGCGGATGACGAGCTGGGAGGAGACCGAGTCGCCGCACTTCACGGCGCGCCACGACGAGGCCGATTACGACGACGTGGTCGGCGTCCTCGAGCTGCTCGAGGGCACCCGTGAGCGGCTGTCGGCACAGTTCCCGCTCATGCCCGGCATGGTCGACGTCGTCCTGCACGGGACGCGGGCGCAGTTGTACGCCGCCCAGCCCGAGCTCGCCCTTGTCGTCCGCCTGACCAGCCCGGCCGCCCGCCGCTACATCGTCGGCTGGCCGACCGCGGACGGCATGCACCTGCTCGCTCCCCGGCACGTCGAGACCCGCGCCTCGAGCGTGCCCGGGTCCCGCGAGATGGCGTTGCTCGCGCCGGCCGCGCTCTACGCGCAGCTCGTCGTGGGAAAGAACAACGCGCAGCTCCCGCCGCCCTTCCGGGCCGGCTCGCTGCGGCAGATGCTGCGCTGGTCGTGGCTGTGGGCGGGGGCCGGGCAGTACTTCGGCGGGCAGACGGTCCACGCCCGGCCCGCCATCGCGCGGCGCCTGCGCGAGGGGTCCGAGCCGTCCTTCCCGCCCACGGTCAAGGACGCGCAGCTGCTGGGCGGCAGCGTCCTGGACCTGCTGGCGCAGGAGCGCGGGGAGCAGGCCGTCGTCGACCTCGCCTGCCGTCTGCCCGCCGGCAAGCCCGAAGAAGCGCTGCAGCAGGCGTTCGCCCAGGGCCTCGTCGGCGTCGGCGGGAACTGGCGCGCGCACCTGGCGCGGATCGCGGGCCAGCAGTAGCCGCTCGCACGGCCCGCCGGCCTCAGCTCGTCAGCACCAGGCCGAGGAAGACGGCCAGCGGCACGATGATCGCGACGAGCAGCATCAGGGCGATCGCGCGGTTGCGTCCGTCGTGGAGCGGGCGCGGGACGTCCCGCGGTGGCTGCGCCCCGTTCTCCTGGGTCTGCTCCACGGCCGCAAGCACCTCGCGGGCGACGGCGGCACCGCCGGCCCGGACGAGGATCTCCCGCGGGCCCGCTGCGAGCATGTCCGGCACGTCGAAGCCGAGGGTCCGGCGCATCATCGACGGCACCCCCTCCTCCAGGAGCAGGCCCTGGATGAGCTCGGCCTCGGACTGGTGACGCGCCCAGGCGACGACGACGAGCTCCCCCTCCAGGTACTGCTTCTTCACCTTCCGGGCGCGCTCCTGGACCGGCGTGAGCTCCGGGTCGCCGCCCCCGGCGTCCGGGAAGACCAGCGGCATCCCGCAGTCCGGGCAGAACCGCTCGGCGCCCCGGTGCTCGCGGCCGCAGCCCGAGCAGACCAGGGGCTCGGCCGCGGTCATCCCGCGCCGGCGATCTCGATCGGGACCTCCGTGACCTCGCCGCGCTCCGAGATGAGCCAGCTCTGGACCGTGGTCTGGCCCTTGGTGCCGACGATGAGCCACTCCACGCCGGGCCAGCGCTCGCCGAAGTTGATGTCCGTCTGCGACGGGACCGGCGGTGAGCGCGTGTGGGAGTGGTAGATGACGCCGAGCTCGGCGCCCGCGTCCTCGATCTCCATGTAGGTCGCGAGCAGCACCTTCGGGTCGATCTCGAAGCTGAAGGGGCTGCGCTTGACGCTCTCGAGCGGGATCACCCGGTCGACCACCCCGTCGCGGACGGACAGGACGCCGCAACATTCGTCCGGAGCGTCACGCAGGGCGTGGTCGATGACGGTCTGCAGCAACGACTGATCGATCTTCACGCCATCGAACCTAGCGCGCCCCGCGCCGTGCTCGCGGCACGACGCGGGCGGGTGCGGCGGGTCCTACTCGGACTTGAGCGCGGCGCGCTCCTCGCGGTCGTCGTCCGAGCCACCGGAGACCGCTTCCTTGAACTCGCGCATGCCCTTGCCGACGGACTTGCCGACCTCGGGGAGCTTCTTGGGGCCCAGCACGATCAGCGCGATCGCGAGGACGATGATGAGTTCCATGGGGCCGATGTTCGGCATTGCGTCACAACCTTCTCTTTGACGTTCAGGGCCGCGCCTACAGCGTAGTCGCGTCGGGGCTTGATGGTGTTAACGCAACTCGCGCCAGATCGGCTCACTACCACCAGATGGTCGAGTCCAGATTCGCGACCTCTTCGACCGGCAGCGTGTACACGCCGGAGCTCAGGTACTTCCAACCGTCGTCGCAGACGATGAAGACGATGTTGCCCTCGTCCATCTCGTTCGCCATGCGAACCGCGATGGACGCGATGGCCCCGCTGGAGACCCCGGCGAAGACGCCCTCCTCGTCGAGGAGCTTGCGCGTCCAGACGATGGCGTCGTGGTTCGTGACGAAGATCTTCCGGTCCAGGACGCTGAGGTCGATGATCGGCGGGATGAAGCCGTCGTCGAGAGAGCGCAGGCCCTGGACGGGCTCGCCCTGCATCGGCTCGGCCGCGACGATCTTCACGCGGTCGCCGAGCTCCTCCTTGAAGCGCCGGCCGTTGCCCATCAGCGTGCCGCCGGTGCCGAGGCCCGCGACGAACGCGTCGACCTGCCCGTCGAGCTCCTCGAGGATCTCGACGGCGGTCCCGTTGTAGTGCGCCAGCGGGTTGGCGGGATTGCCGTACTGGTAGGGCATGTACAGCGTCGGATCCGCCGCGGCGAGCTCCTGAGCCATGGCCACGGCCCCGTTGGAGCCCTGGTTGCCGGGCGAGTAGATGATCTCCGCGCCGTACATCTTCAGCAGCTGCGTGCGCTCCTGCGTGACGTTGTCCGGCATGACCACGCGCAGCTTGTAGCCCTTGCGGCTGCAGATCATCGCGAGCGAGATCCCGGTGTTGCCGGAGGTCGGCTCCAGGATCGTGGTGCCCGGCCCGATCATCCCCTTCTCCTCGGCGTCCTCGATGAGCGCGCGCGCGACGCGGTCCTTCACCGAGCCCGTCGGGTTGTGCGATTCGAGCTTCGCCCAGATGCGGACGCCGGGCTTCGGCGACAGGCGCTTGAGCTCGACGAGCGGGGTGTTGCCGATCGCCGCGACGATGTCGCTGTAGCGACCTCCGCAGGGACGGTTCTGGAGCGGGAGCTGACCCATACTTCACAAAGTGTAGCCAGCGGGTGACGCCGGAAAACCGCAGCGGCAGGGTGATCGTGATGTGGGTGCCCTCGCGATGCGCTCCGCCTCGCGGCGCGGATAGCGTGGACGCCATGTCCCCACTCGTGCGCTCGGGCCTCGTCGAACTGGCCGTGGCGGCGCTGTTCGGCTGGCTCATCGTCATCCGCCTGGAGCGGCCCGCCTGGCTGACCCGGGCCGGGGTCAAGAGCCCGCGGCGGCTCATGCAGGCGCATCTGGACTACGTGATGATGGGCCTCATCGCGATGGCCGTGGGGCTCGCGCTGCCGGACCTCGCCACCTGGGTCCGGGTGCTGCTCATCCTCGGGACGTGGGTCAACCCGACGCTCTTCCTGCCGCTGGCCTTCTCCGACACCGCGGACCGGAACCCCGTCTACCGCGCGGTGACCGTCGTGTCCTTCGTCGCCATGTCGACCGCGCTGGTGGCGGCCGCCGTGACGGGGCTGACGGCGGACTGAGGCCCAGGCGGGCGTTACGCCCCGCCGGCCATGGCGGGGAGGATGACGAGCGAGTCGCCCGCGCCCACCGCGGTCTGCAGGCCGTCAAGGACGCGGACGTCCTCGTCGTTGAGGTAGACGTTCACGTAGCGGTTGAGCTCCCCGTCGGCGCCGAAGATCTGCGCCTCGGTCTCCGGGTGGGCCTCGACGAGCGAGCGCAGGACGGCGTCGATCGTCTCGCCGTCGGCGTCGACCTCGCGCTCGCCGCCGACGGAGGCGCGCAGGACGGGGGGAATGCGGATGGTGGCCATGGTGCGGAGGTCCTCGGGGTGGTTCGCGGGGAAGAAGGAGCCCGCCGCCCGCGGGGGCGGCGCGGCGTACGTGGGTGGTGTTCTACCCGGCCGCGGCGCAGAACGCCTCGTAGTCGGGGAAGACGCCCATCTCGTCGTCGGAGATCGACTCCGGGTCGCGCGAGCAGACGGGGCACTCGGGGTCGCGGCGCACCTTGACCTCGCTCGTGGTCGCGTCGAGGGCGTCGTACATGAGCAGGCGGCCGATGAGCGGCGAGCCGGCGCCGATGATGAGCTTCACGACCTCCGTGGCCTGCAGCAGGCCCATCGTGCC
>JAOPZU010000012.1 GCA_025963955.1 Solirubrobacterales bacterium | reverse complement strand
GCGCGGGCAGCTGCGCGGCTGAGCCCGCCGCGCCCTGTCAGTCCGTCAGCGCGTCCTCCAGCTCGGCCCCGAGCCCGGCCGCGTCGCGCCGGCGCTGCTCGTACGTCGTCGTGAGGAAGCGCTCGATCGCCTCGATCACCGGCACGGTCCGCCAGCTCGGGATGACGTCGAACGCGTGCTGGCCGCCGACCATCTCGGCGAGCAGGACCGGCTGCCGCGAGACCTCGCGCAGCGCGGTCACGAAGGCGCGGGCGTCCGCGATCGGCACGAGCGAGTCGCGGGTGCCGTGGAGCAGCAGGAAGGGCGGCGCCCCGGGATGCACGCGGTGGCGGGGCGAGGCCGCGCGATAGCGCTCGGGGGCGTGCTGCCGGCGGACGCGGAAGACGAGCGGGGCAAGGATGGTGTCGTGCAGCGCGGGGGCGTGGACGCGGGCCTCGTCGAGCAGGTCGTACACGCCGTAGAAGGGGACGGCGGCGGCGACCGAGGTGTCGGCGTCCTCGAAGCCCGGCTGCAGGCTCCGGTCGTCCGCGGTGAGCGCGGCGAGCGCGGTCAGGTGGCCGCCCGCGGAGCCGCCGGTGATCGCGATGAAGGACGGGTCGACGGCGTAGTCGTCCGCGTTGGCCCGCAGCCACGCGATGGCGCGCTTGACGTCGACGACGTGGTCCGGCCACTGCGCCCACGGGCTGAGGCGGTAGTCGATGTTCATGCCGACCCAGCCGTTCGCGGCCAGGTGGGTCAGCAGCGGGATGCCCTGCTCGCGGCGGGACCCGAGCACCCACGCCCCACCGTGCACCTGGACGACGGCGGGGCGCCGCCGCCCGTCCGCCGGCGCCTCGGCCGGCAGGTAGAAGTCGGCCAGCAGGGGGCGCCCGTCGACCCGTGCGAACTCCACGCCGCGGACCACGCGCACCCCGGGGCGCCGGAACATGCGCCAGGGGAAGAAGACGTGGCTCGTGGGGTAGCGCGGGATCTCCGCGTGCTCGTCGCCGATGTCGAGCTCCTCCAGCAGCGACCCGGTCGAGAGCCTCGTGCGGCGCGCGCTCGTGATCAGGGGCACCGCGGCCAGGTCCGTCACCGCCAGCAGGACGAGGCCGACGAGCCCGGCGGCGTGGCCGAGCGCGCCGAGCGCGGCCAGCAGCGCGGCGACGAGCGTGCTGATGAGGATCAGGTGCGGCGCGAGCTCCGTCGTGACGAACGCCGCGCCCCAGCTCGGCGCGATCGCCCACCAGACGCGCCGCGGGAAGAGCGCGTTGAGCAGGCCGGCGGCCGCGCAGGCACCGAGGAGCAGGAGCAGGACGGCAGCGGCGATCGACACACGGGCAAGGCTAACCCACCCGCTCCGCGTTCCCCCTCCGGCGTGACGGCGCGCGCCGCCCGCGGGTAGGGTCGGCGCCATGCCCAAGGTCAAGCTGCACCGCTGCTCGTACACGTTCCTCCACGTCGACCTCGACGCCTGCTGGAAGGTCGAGCGCGCGCTCAAGGAGCAGGGCGTGGAGTACGAGGTCGTCAAGCACGGCTACGGCAAGGGCAAGCGCCCTGACGTGGTCGCCCTCTCCGGGCAGAAGCTGCTGCCGGTGCTCGAGCTGTCGGACGGGTCGGTGTACCGGGCCGAGAGCGACGAGATGGCGGCGAAGGTGCGCGCGGGCGAGGTGCAGTAGCGCGGCGAAGGGGGAAGAGCGCGGGTGCTGAGGAGTCGCCCGGGCGGGCGAGTCCCTACACTGCCTCCTCCACGCGCCCGTAGCTCAGCTGGATAGAGCGTCGGTCTACGGAACCGAAGGTCAGAGGTTCGAATCCTCTCGGGCGCGCCTTGGAAGCCTCGCGATCGCGGGGCTTTCGTCGTTCCGGGGCCGACGGGCGGCCGGCGCGGCTCAGGCCGCGGTCCCGCCGTCCTCGAACATCCGCGTGAGGGCGTCGCCGACCCGCTCGCGGACCACGGCGGCGCTGCGCTGCACGTGCGAGCGCATGAACGAGGCGGCGCCGTCGGCGTCCTGGGCCAGGACGGCGCCGACGATCTCCAGGTGCTCGGCGATCGTCGAGCGGATGCGGTCCGGGCTCGTGAAGTCGTGGATGCGCAGGATGCGGATCCGCTCGTTGACGTCGCGGAGCAGGCGCTCGGCGTAGGCGTTGCCGCCGGCCTCGGCCAGGCGCTGGTGGAAGGTCTCGTCGCGGACGACGAAGGCCGGGCCGCCGCCCTCGCCGTCCCCGCCGCGCCACTCCGCCGCCAGGGCCTGCCACTCGTAGGACAGGTCCTCCAGCAGCCCGCGGTTGCCGGCCGTGGCCGCCCGGCGCACGACGAGATCCTCGAGGGACAGCCGCACGTCGTAGAGATCCCGCATGGAGCGGACGCTCGGCAGCTGCGGGCTCATGCCGCCGCCCGGGTCGCGGACGAGGTGGCCGTCGCCCTCCAGCCGGCGGAGCGCCTCGCGGATGGGGGTGCGGCTCGTCTCGAAGTGCGCGGCGAGCTGCTGCTCGACCAGTCGCCGGCCGATCGGGAAGTCCCCCCGGAGGAGACCGTCGCGCAGCTCCAGGTACACGCGGTCGGCCTGGGCGGGGCGGGGAGCCATGCCCGTCGGAGGGTAACCGGCAGCGCCGGGGCCCGATTGTGGACCGGCGTCGGAACCGTTTCCGACCGTCGGTCCGATGCGTCGCCGTGCGCGTGCAGACAAGCTGCCGGGTGTGTCGACGGTGATGCATACAACGTCGTCGACATGGAGCCGTCCGTCCATCCCCGAGCGTCTGAGAGACCCCATGACCAGCGTGTCCGCCGAGCCGTACGAGTTCGACCTCGACCCCGCCACGACCGCGCTCGTCGTCATCGACATGCAGCGCGACTTCCTGCAGCCGGGCGGCTTCGGGGAGCTGCTGGGCAACGACGTCTCGCTCCTGGCGCGCGTCGTGGCGCCCCTGCAGCGGGTCCTGGCCGCCGCGCGGGAGACCGGGATGCTCGTCATCCACACCCGCGAGGGGCATCGTCCAGACCTCGCGGACTGCCCCCCGGCCAAGCTCACCCGCGGCCGCGCGGAGACGACCATCGGCAGTTCCGGGCCGAAGGGGCGGATCCTCATCCGGGGGGAGGACGGCCACGACATCGTTCCGGAGCTCCGGCCGATCCCGGGGGAGGTCGTCCTTGACAAGCCGGGCAAGGGCGCCTTCTACGCCACCGACATGGAGGCCGTCCTGCGCAACCGGTCGATCACGCACCTCGTCGTGACGGGCGTGACGACGGAGGTGTGCGTCCACACGACGGTGCGCGAGGCCAACGACCGCGGCTTCGAGTGCCTCGTCCTGAGCGACTGCTGCGGCTCCTACTTCCCCGAGTTCCACGAGGTCGGCCTGAGGATGATCGCCGCGCAGGGCGGCATCTTCGGCTGGGTCGCCGCCTCCGAAGACCTGCTGTCCGCCCTCATCCCCGCCACCGCCGACCTCGGAGCCTGAACGATGTCAACCCCTGCCCTCAGCCGCACCGCCGCGCCCCTCTGGACACGCGGCGACCTCAACGCCTTCTTCGGCCTGTTCGTGAACATGCTCGTCAACGTGCTCGTGCTGTCCGGGCTCGTCCTGTTCGTCATCAACATCCCGGCCGACGACGTGTCGGGCGTGATCCTGCCGGCGCTCGGCATCGAGCTGCTGATCGGCAACCTCTTCTACTTCTACCTCGCCCGGAAGCTCGCGGCGAAGACCGGCCGCACGGACGTCACGGCGCTGCCCTACGGCCCCAGCGTCCCGCACATGTTCATCGTGACGCTCGTGATCATGCTGCCGATCTACCTGCAGACGAAGGACCCGATCCGGGCGTGGGCCGCCGGTGTCGCGTGGGCTTTCGTCATCGGGGTGATCATCCTGCTCGGCGCGTTCGTCGGGCCGTACGTGCGGAAGTTCACGCCCCGGGCGGCGATGCTCGGGACGCTCGCCGGCATCTCCGTCACGTTCATCTCGATGCGGCCGGCCGCGCAGATGTGGGAGGCCACGTGGATCGCGCTGCCGGTCTTCGCGATCATCGTCGCCGGCTTCGTCTCCGGGGTCCGTCTACCGGGCAACGTCCCGATCGGCCTGGCGGCCCTGCTCGTCGGGTCGGCCATCGGCTGGATCGGCGGCTACATGTCCGCGCCCGACGTCACGGACGCCGCCAAGCAGATCGGGACGGGGCTGCCGGGCCTCGAGTTCGGCCACCTGCTCGACGGGCTGAAGGAGCTCTCGCCGCTGCTGGCGACCGCCATCCCCCTCGGTATCTACAACTTCACCGAGGCGATGAGCAACGTCGAGAGCGCCGCGGCCGCCGGCGACGAGTACAACCTGCGCCACGTCCTGCTCGCGGACGGCACGGGCGCCGTCGTCGGGGCCTGCATGGGCTCGCCGTTCCCGCCCGCGGTCTACATCGGGCACCCGGGGTGGAAGGACGCGGGCGGACGGGTCTCCTACTCCCTGGCCACCGGCGTCCTGATCTTCCTGCTGTGCACCTTCGGCCTCTTCCCGCTGCTGAGCGCGCTGCTGCCGATCCCAGCGATCGTGCCCGTCCTGCTGTACATCGGGCTCGTCATCGGCGCCCAGGCGTTCAAGTCGGTACCCCGCGCGCACTACGCCGCCATCGTGCTGGCGATGATCCCGAACATCGCGTCGTGGGGGGCGGGCCTCGTCGACTCGGCGCTGTCGGCCGCGAACACGAACGTCGACAAGGTCGGTGCGGGCGCGCTGACGAACGCCGGCGTCATCACCCCCGGGCTCAACACGCTGGGGCAGGGCGCGGTCCTCGCCGGGATCGTGCTCGGCGCCATCGCCGTGTTCCTCATCGACCGCAAGTTCCTGTGGGCGGCGGGCTTCAGCTTCCTCGCGGGGGCGCTCGCCAGCGTCGGCCTGATCCACGGCGCCCGGGTCCACCTGTTCGAGGCGCCGAAGATCGGCCTCGGCTACGCGCTGATGGGGGTGGTGTGCGTCGGCTTCCACCTGATGGGGATCCCGGAGCGGGAGCGTGACCCCACCGACCCGATGGACGTGGACGACCGGACGGCGGACCTGATCGAGGCCGGGCACCGGCCGGTCCCCGAGCCCGCCGCCGTCCCGGCGCTCGCCTGATTCCCGGGCACCCGCACCCGGTCGTCCTGGTCCACGGAGTCGGGTTCGGTCCCGACTCCGTGGCGCCGCTCGCGGCCGCGCTGCGGCGCGCCGGCCTGCGC
>JAOPZU010000001.1 GCA_025963955.1 Solirubrobacterales bacterium | reverse complement strand
ACCTCGCGGCGCAAGCGCAGCGCCTCGCGCGCGTCCCAGGTCGCGTCCGGCGCCAGGTCGGCGGCCAGCAGCTCCGCGTCGTACTCGTCGTAGAAGGCGTGCACCACCGCCTCGACGAGGCCGTCCTTGCTGCCGAAGTAGCGGTACAGCACGCTCGGGGCGACGCCGGCGGCGGACGACACCGGCGCCACTTCGAGGACGCCGTCTCCGGCGATGGCGTCACGGGCGGCGGCGAGCAGCCGCGCGCGGGTCGCGGCGCCCTTCGCCGTCAGGCCACTCACGGCACGATGACGTGCGCCGGGTCGGGCCTGAGCTCCGGCGGCGCCTGGCTGTAGTCGCCGAACGGCCCGTCGCGCTCGGCGACCACCGCGCGGACCCCGTCGCGCTCGGCGGTCTGGATGAAGCGCCTGGCGTCCGGGGTGTTGCGCATCAGCCCGTCGAGGATCGGCCCGAGGGTCTGGGTGGCGTGCAGGCCCATGTGCTCGTACGCCTGGTTCACGACGAGCTTCATCGCGGCGAGTTGCGAGGAGGGGATCCGCGCGAGCTCGCCCGCCAGCTCCGCCACGCGCGCCTCCAGCCGGGCGAACGGCACGGCCTCGTTGATGAGCTCCACGTCGGCGGCCTCGCGCCCGCTCAGCGGCCGGCCCGTCAGCGCGTGGAACTTCGCCCGCGAGAGCCCGAGCCGGTAGAGCCACATCCCGGACAGCGACGCGCCCCACATGCGGCTGTACGGGGTGCCGATGACCGCGTCCTCGCTGGCAACGACGAGGTCGGCGCAGAGGGCGAAGTCGCTGCCGCCGCCGACGCACCACCCGTGCACCTGCGCGATGACCGGCTTCGGCGCCCGCCACACGGACATGAACTGCTGGGTGGGGGAGACCTCGGGCGCCGTCGCCATGACGAAGTCCTTGCCGGGGTCCCACGCGCCGTCGGTCTCCAGCTGCTCGCCCCAATGGTGGAAGCCCCCGCCGAAGTCGTAGCCCGCGCAGAACGCGCGGCCCGCCCCGCGCAGCACGATGACCTTCGCCGCCGCGTCCCGCACGGCGCGGCCGACGGCGCGCTCGAGCTCCTGCGGCATCGGCGGGACGATCGTGTTCAGCGCGTCCGGCCGGTTCAGCGTGATCGTCGCGACCGGTCCGTCGACCGCGTACAGCAGGGTCTCGTACGTCTCGTCGGGGCGGGGGTCGGTCATGCGGTAGCTCTACCGCCCGGCCTCACCCGAAGTCAAGAAGTGAGTTCACTTCTTGAGACCGGAGGCCCCGCCGTCCCGGCCGCCCTGAGCGACCGCGGGCGCAGGCGCGGCCGGCTGCGCGCCGCCCGTCTCGGGCGCTCCGGGCACGCCGAGCGCCACCACCCGGCGGGTGAGGAAGGGC
This sequence comes from Solirubrobacterales bacterium, assembly GCA_025963955.1. Classification (GTDB taxonomy): domain Bacteria; phylum Actinomycetota; class Thermoleophilia; order Solirubrobacterales; family Solirubrobacteraceae; genus Paraconexibacter. Next base: position 2,784 of record JAOPZU010000001.1, on the reverse strand, counting down.
CCCAGGCTCGCCGAGAAGGTCTGCGTCAGGTGGTCGATGTCCTTGTGGACGAGCGCGCCGCCGATGACCGGCAGGCACAGGCGGCTGCTGCACATGAAGGAGGTGAGGTCGACGACCTTCACGCGGTCGCCGGGAGCCTGCGCGGCGGCGGTGACGGCCGGGTCCGGCCTCAGAGCGGTCTTCAGCGGGACCGCGCAGGCCGGGCCGGCCGGCTTCTTCGCGGCCATCGCGCGCTCGACGCAGTCCGCGGTGCCGGAGGCGTTCCGGGGGGTGTCGCGGATGACGAAGATCCGGGTGACGCTCGCGGGCAGCGCCTTCCACACCGCGAGGTAGCCGGCGACCTGGGTGCGCTCGGTCGTGCTGCCCGCGGGAACGAGCACCCGGCCGCCGCTGTGCTCGGAGACGAAGACCGTGTGCACCCTGGGGTGTGCGGTGAACCAGGCCAGGCTCGCGCGGTTCCAGTCCCGGCACGCCTGCTGGTCGCCCGGGTCGTCGAGCCGCGCGACCGCCCTGGAGAACGGGCAGCTCGAGCGCGTGATCGAGATGCCGCGCCAGTTCCGCTCCTGCGCGGTGTCCTCGAGGGCGGCGCGCCAGTGCGAGGCGTGACTGTCGCCCACCAGCGCGACGACCGCGTCCGCCTTCTTCTTGGCGACCCCGAACGCACAGGGCAGCAGGATCTTCGTCTGGCCGACGGGCGTGCAGCGGCCGTTGGGCTCCAGCAGCGCGTCCTCGGGGGTCGGGAGGACGGTCAGCCGCAGCTTCGGGTCGCGGCACTTTGCGCTCGCGTCGTGGGCGGCGGCGCCGAAGCACCTCGACGTGGGCGCGGACGCCGCGGGCCCGGTGGGGCCCCCGGCGGCCCGGACGGTAGTTGAGGGCCCGGCGACGAGCAGGGCGGCGGCGCCGGCGAGGGCAACCAGGCGGGAGGCGAGCGGGAGCATCCGAGCGGGAACGGTACGCCAGCGCCCGAGGTGACGCGACGCCGGGCGCCCGGCGGCGGGGCGCTAGCCCAGTGCGGCGTACAGCGCGAGCTCGAACCCGAGCAGCGTCGTGACGATCTGCTCGTCGAAGAACGGCAGCACCTGGGTCAGCAGGGCGGCGCTGATGCCCGTCTCGCGGTCGATCCAGTAGTAGCAGTTGAAGAGGCCGGCCCAGTCGCCGCTGCCCGCCGCGCGCATGCCCGGGATCTGCTCGTGCCGCAGCGACAGGCCGAGGCCCCAACCCGTCCGGATCGGCAGGGGCGGCACGTCGTTGGAGAGCTCGGGCGCCGCCGAGGTGATGCCGTTCTCGGGCTGGGCGATGCCCGCGATGTGGTCGGTGAACATCAGCTCGACCGTCTCGGGCCGGAGGATGCGGGCGCCGTCGAGCTCGCCCCCGCGCAGCAGCGCCTGCAGGAACCGCCCGTGGTCGCGCGCGGTGGCGTAGGAGCCGTGGCCGCCGGCCATGTACTCGGGATCGGGCACCAGGTCGATCGGGCTGAGCGCGAGCGACCCGTCCTCCTGCCGGGCGTGGATCCGCATGGTGCGGGCGGTCTGCTCCTCGGTGGGGCGGAAGGTCGCCTCGTGCATCCCCAGCGGGCCGAAGACCCGCTCGCGCAGGACGGCGTCGAGCGTCGATCCGGTCACGGCGTCGACGACCAGGCCGAGCGCGTCCGTGCTGACGCCGTACTCCCACATCGTCCCCGGGTCGTGGACGAGCGGGGTGAAGACGCCCTCGCGCAGCCCGGTGAGCACGTGCGGCTTCCCGGTCACGCCGTGCCACTGCAGCAGCTTCTCGTTGGAGAAGAAGTACCCGCAGCCGGAGGTGTGGGTCAGCAGGTCCTGGATCACCGGCGGCCGGGCGGGCGCGCGCAGCTGTGGCTCGTCGCCGTCGAAGCCCGTGAGGACCTGGAGCTCCGCGAACTCCGGCAGGATGTCCTGGACGGGCGTGTCGAGGGCGAGCCGGCCCTCCTCGACGAGCTGCAGCGCCGCGACGCTCGCCATCGCCTTCGTCATCGACGCCATCCGGAAGACCGTGTCCGTCCCGACGGCCGGCGAGCCGGGGTCGGTGGCGTCCAGGCGGCCGAAGCCGCCCTCGTAGACGACCCCGTCCCGGGAGGAGACAAGCGCCGCTACGCCGGGGAGGGCGCCGCTCTCCACGGCACCGCCGAGCAGCTGGTCGAGCGCCCCCGTGTCGAGGCCGGCGGAGTCGATCGTGGACATGCCCCGACCCTAACCAGCCCTCCGGGTCCCGCGCCAGTCCCCGCGAGCGTTCCGGCGTCACCCTGAGGGGGCGCGCACGTTCTGAGGGCATGAACCCGCACCGCGCCGCCGTCCTGCTCGCGATGACCGTGAGCCTGGCCGCCACGGCCGCCGCCACGGCCGCCGCCACCACCGCGTCCGCCGTCCGACCCGACCCGAAGTGCCTAGTCCGCCCCGGGCAGCTCGCGGTCACCCGTGGGGGCGACGACCGCGTCTGGCACCGGGGCGACTCCCTGTACGCGTGCACGACCGCCTACGCGCACGCGCCCAAGGCCAAGCGCATGGGCCCCTGGGCCCCCGGGACGAAGGTCTCGTTCGACGGCAGCAACCTCGCGTGGACGGTGCCGATGGTCATCGCGGGCCGCAGGACCGACCGCGTCTGGGCGGCGAACGTCGACGCGGGCCGGCGCTGGATGCTCGCGCAGAAGCCGAACCCGGGCGGGGCCGACAAGCCGGCGCGCGAGGGCCGCGTGCAGCGCCTGCAGGTGCGCGACCGGGCGCTGGCCTGGGTGACGGCGGGCGGCGACGTCGTGGGCGCGCTCGTCGA
>JAOPZU010000632.1 GCA_025963955.1 Solirubrobacterales bacterium | reverse complement strand
CCGGCCAGCAGCGGGGCGGCGACCGCCAGCCCCGCCAGGGCGCGCCGCGACGTGTGTCTCCTCCGGAAGGCCATGGCGACAGGAACCGCCTTCGGCGGCGGAAGTTGCCCTCCTTCCCGGCCCACCGGCAAACCGGCGGGGCGCCGCTGCCGCTGCGTCCGGGCCCGCTCAGCCCCCGCCGTCCGTGCGCTGACGGGTGTCCGCGACCTTCCACGAGCCGCCGTCCTTCACGAACGTGATCCGGGTGCGGCCGTCGTTGCCGGTGACGTCCGCGGTGGCGGCGTCGCCCGCGACGTCCAGGCGGTCGACCTTCACGCCGGGATCCACGTTCTTCGCGTCGGCCCGGGCGGCCTTCCGGCAGGCGGCGACCGTCCCGAAGCGCCGCCGCAGCGGGTCCGAGAGGTGATCGCAGATCGTGACGGGGTCGCGGCCGCCGTCCGTGATGATCTTCGTGATCGCGTCCCGATCCGTCGTGCCGTCCCCGCCGCAGGCGGCCAGGGTCACGACGGGCGCGAGCACGAAGGCGGCGAGGAGTCGGCGGGGGGTCATCGCCCGCCGATCCTCGCAGCTCCACCCGGTGGGCGAGCCTCAGCTCGCGGTCACGAGCCAGTCGCCGTTCTTCTTGATGAAGCTGATGGTCTGCTTGCCCTTCGACGTGGTGATCTTGGCCGTGGCCTTGTCGCCCTTGATGTCGATCGAGTCGATGTCGGCCTTCTTGTCGCCGTCGTCGGCCGTCTTGGCCTGCTTCTTGCAGCCGGCCGGGCCGCCGAGCTGCTTCAGGACGGTCGCCTCGAGGTGATCGCAGACGGTGGTCGGGTCCTTCGCGCCGTCCTTGACGATCGACTCGATCTTGTCCTTGTCGGAGTTACCGCCACCGCTACTGCCGCAGGCGGCAAGGCCCAGCACGGGGACGGAGAGCAGGGCGGCGATGGTGCGGGAATAGGTCATTCAGGTCCGTTCGGAAAGAGGAAGGGGGCGGCGCACTGCCGCATTGCGCACCGGGCCCGAGTGGACCGGCTACCGCATTCAACCAGTGCGGTACTCGGCGTGCATCCCCTGGTGCTTGAGAGCGCCGAGGCGGATCAGCCGCCGGCCGACGCCCCCACCGGAGCCGCGGCCTCGGCCGCTGCCGCCGCACGCGCCGGTAGCGGCGAGCCCATGGCGTGATAGCCGCCGTCCACGTGCAGCACCTCGGCGGTGATCGCGCGGGCGTGGTCGGAGAGCAGGAAGCAGACGGCGCTCGCGACGGGAGCGGCGTCCGTCGCGTCCCAGCCGAGCGGGGCCTGGGCCTGCCAGGCGCCCGCGAGGCCGTCGAAACCGGGGATGCCGCCCGCGGCCTGCGTCTCGATGGGGCCGGCGCTCACGAGGTTGCAGCGGATGTTCCGTGCGCCGAGATCTCGCGCGAGGTAGCGCGAGACGGACTCCAGCGCAGCCTTCGCCACGCCCATCCAGTCGTAGGCGGGCCAGGCGACGGTCGCGTCGAAGTCGAGGCCGACGATGGAGCCGCCGCCCGCCTCGTCCATCAGCGGCGCGACGGCCACGGCGAGCTCGCGCAGGGAGATCGCGCTGGTCTGGAAGGCCTGCAGCGCGGAGGCGGTCGGCGCCTCCAGGAAGGCCCCGCCGAGCGCGTCGCCGGGGGCGTGGGCGATCGCGTGGAGGATGCCGTCGACCCGGCCCCAGCGCTCGCGCAGCGAGGCCGTCAGCGCGGTCAGGTCGTCCGGGTTGTTGACGTCGAGCTCGAGGATGTCGCACGGCTCGGGCAGCCGTGCGGCGCTGCGTTCGGTCATGCGGCGGGTGCGGCCGAAGCCGGTCAGGACGATCTCCGCGCCGGACTCCTGCGCCTGCCGCGCGACCTCGAAGGCGATCGAGTTCCGCGTCAGGACGCCGGTGACGACGAGCTTCTTCCCGGCGAGCATCAGAGCGGCACGGGGCAGAAGGCGCCGGCGGGGTGGAGGGCGTCGGGGTCGACGACGGGCTCGGGCTCCGCGGCCTCCGCCACGTGGTCGGTGGCCCACAGCACGTCGACGGAGGCGCGGGTGAGCAGCGCGCCGTGCGCGTCCTTGATCCGCCAGGCGAAGCTGACGATGCCGGCCTCCTCCGAGATCGGGCTCAGGCCCGTCAGCGACCCCTCCACGTGGATCGTCTGCCCGAGCTTCACCGGGCGCTTGAAGACGACGTCGCCGATGCGCCGCAGCGCCAGCACCCGCGCCGGGTCCAGCGGGACGAGCCCCACGGCGTAGGAGATCGTGAGCATCCCGTGCGCGACGCGCTCGCCGAACGGTCCGGACGCGGCGAAGTGCGCGTCCGTGTGCAGCGGGTGGAAGTCGCCGGTGAGCGCCGCGAACTGCACGACGTCGCTCTCGGTGATCGTGCGGCCGCGGCTGACGAAGGCCACGCCCTCGGTGAGCGCCTCGAACGGCGCGCTCCAGTCCAGGACGGGGGAGGGGGCGGTTCCGGGGCGGACGAAGCGGGTGCTCATAGCGGGACGTTCCCTGTGGGTCGGTGGGTGCGGACGTGGCCTTCGAGGCCGGCGTAGGCCGCGATCAGGCGGCCGCGGGTCTCGTGCGGCGCGATGACCTCGTCGACGAACCCGCCCGCCGCGGCGGAGGACACGTCGAGGTGGTCGCGGGCGTACTCCTCGGCGAGGGCGTCGCGCGCCGCGGCGGGGTCCTCGGCGGCGGCGATCGCGCGCCGCTGGGTGATGCCGACGGCCTGCTTGGGACCCATGACGCCGAGCTGCGCGCCGGGCCAGGCCAGGACGAGGTCCGCCCCGAGGTCCTTCGAGTTCATGGCGATGAAGGCACCGCCGTAGGCCTTGCGGAGCATCACCGTCACGCGCGGGACCTGCGCCTCGGCGAAGGCGTAGACGAGCTTCGCACCGTGGCGGATGACGCCGGACTGCTCCTGCTTGAGGCCCGGCAGGAAGCCCGGCGTGTCCACGAGGACCAGCAGTGGCAGCCCGAAGATGTTGCAGGTGCGGATGAAGCGCGAGGCCTTCTGGGCGCTGGCGGCGTCCAGCACCCCGCCGAGGTAGCGCGGCTGGTTGGCGACGATGCCGATCGCCCGGCCGTCGAGGCGCGCCATCGCGCAGACGATGTTCTTCGCGAACTTCGGCTGGACCTCCAGCAGGCGTCCGCCGTCGACGATCGCCTTGGCGACCTCGCGCACGTCGTACACCTGGCGCTGGGCGGCGGGGACGACGGCGTCGGGGGACCGGCCGGGCGGGGGGACCGCGGGCCAGCGCTGCACGGGTGCCTGGGCGTGCTGGGGCAGGTGGTCGAGGATGTCGCGCGCCATCAGCGCCGCGTCGACCTCCGTCGGCGCGACCATGTGCACGACGCCCGTCTTCTCGTGGACCTTCGGGCCGCCGAGCCCCTGCGAGTCCACGTCCTCGCCGGTGACCTCCTTCACGATCGCGGGCCCGGTGAGGAACATCGCTGCGGACTCGGTCATGACGATGAAGTCGGTGAGCGCGGGGGCGTAGGAGCCGCCGCCGGCGCAGGCGCCGCAGATGATCGAGATCTGGGGGATGACGCCGCTCAGCGCGACGTGCTCACGGAAGATGCGGCCGTAGCCGCCGAGGGCCGCGGTCCCCTCCTGCAGGCGCGCCCCGGCGGACTGGACGAAGCCGACGAGCGGGACCCGGGCCCGGCCGGCGGCGCGCATCACCGCGACGATGGAGTCCGCGTGGGCCGCGCCGAGCGAGCCGCCGATGAACGAGGGGTCCTGCGCGAAGCAGAAGATCGGCCGGCCGTCGACGCGGGCGCTCGCGGTGAGCACGCCGTCGCCGGCCACGGCGCGGTCGCCCATGCCCGTGGAGCGCACGGCGGTGCGCAGCAGGTTGATCGATCCGGGGTCGCAGAGGACCTCGAGGCGTTCGAGCGCGGTGAGCTTCTCGTCGGGTCGGGGCGCCAGTTGGAGGGCGGGCGGGGTCATGTCAGGCTCCCTCGATCGCCAGCACCGCGTTGTGGCCGCCGAAGCCGAAGGAGGTCGAGATCGCCCGGGCGGGGCGGCCGTCAGGGACGACCATCGCCTTCGCCCGGCCCGGGACGTAATCCAGGTCCAGGCCCTCGCCCGGGTGCTCCAGGCCGAGGGTCGGCGGCGCCACCCGGTCGCGCAGCGCGAGCACGGTGGCGACGGCCTCGACCGCGCCGGCGGCGCCGAGCAGGTGCCCGATCGCCGACTTGGTGGAGGAGATCGGGATCTTGTGGGCGTGGGCGCCGAGCGACGCCTTCAGCGCCGCGGTCTCCGCCGCGTCGTTCAGCGGGGTGGAGGTGCCGTGGGCGTTGACGTAGTCGATGGCGTCCGGGCTGAACCCGGCGTCCGCCAGCGCGATCGTGATGGCGGCCGAGGCGCGCCTGCCGTCGGCGCGGGGGGCGGTCAGGTGGTGCGCGTCGCTTGTCGTGCCGTAGCCCGACAGCGTCGCGAGGATGCGGGCGCCGCGGGCGCGGGCCACGTCGCCGGCCTCGAGGACCAGGACGCCGGCGCCCTCGCCCATGACGAAGCCGTCGCGCTCGTCGTCGAACGGCCGGCTGATGCCGAGGGTGCTGAGCGCGTCGAGGGCGCCGAAGGCCGCGCGAGTCAGGGGGTGCAGGGCGCTCTCGCTGCCGCCGGCGACGATGACGTCCGCCTCGCCGTGCTGGATCGCGCGCAGGGCGACGCCGATGGCGTTGGAGCCGGCGGCGCAGGCGGACATGACGCCGAAGGACGGCCCCTCGAGGTCGTGCTTCATGGACACGGCGGCGGCCGCCGCGTTGCCCATCATCAGCGGAACCGCGAGCGGGCCGACGTTGCGGCCCTCGAGCAGGTCCCGGTAGTTGTCGAGCAGGGTGTGGACCCCGCCGATGCCGGTGCCGATGACCGCGCCCGCGCGGTCCGGCG
>JAOPZU010000177.1 GCA_025963955.1 Solirubrobacterales bacterium | reverse complement strand
GTGTGCAGCGGGTCGTCCGTCCGCAGCCCGAGCTTCACGAGGTCCAGCACCTCCTCCACGCGCTCCTCTCCGACACCGTGCAGCCGCGCGTGGAAGCGCAGGTTCTCGCGCGGGGAGAGGTCGCGGTAGAGGAGCGGCTCGTGCGAGAGGAGGCCGATGCGCCCGCGGATCGCCCAGCCGTCGCGGGGAAGCGGGTGGCCCAGGACCCGCGCCGTCCCGGCGTGCGGGCGCAGGAGCGTCGCGAGGACCCGCAGCAGCGTCGACTTCCCCGCCCCGTTCGGGCCGAAGACGACGAGGGTCTGCCCGCGCGCGAGCGTCAGCGAGACGTCGTCGAGCGCCGCGCGCAGCCCGTAGCGCCGTGTGACGCCGTCGAGCAGGAGCGCGGGCTCAGTGGCCGGGGGTGCTGTCACCCGTCCGCTGCAGCGTGGCGACCGCATGGGCGAGCAGGGGCTCGACCACGGGGAAGAGCTCGCCGACGGCCCGCGGGCTCCCCGGGAACGTGACGATCAGCGTGCGCCCGGCGATGCCGGCGACCGCGCGGCTGAGGGCGCCCATGGGGTGCCGTGCGCGTGCCTCGGCGTGCAGCGCGGCCTCGAGGCCCGTGGCCCGGCGCTCGATGACGCAGAGCGCGGCCTCCGGGGTGCCGTCGTCCCGGGTGAAGCCCGTGCCGCCCGTGGTGAAGACGAGCGCGATGCCCGTGTCGACGTAATGGCGCAGCCGGTCCTGGATCGAGCCGCCGTCGTCCGAGACGACCTCGAGCGAGACGACGTCGCAGCCCGCCGCGTCGGCGAGCCGGGCGAGGGCGGGCCCCGAGAGGTCCTCCTTCTCGCGGCGGGCCACGGTGGTCGAGACGGTCAGGACGGCGGTGCGCATCGGGGGGTGGACGCTAGCCGGACCCGTCGGGCCCGCGGCGCCACGTCCCGGAGCGCCCGCCCGACTTCTCGAGCAGGACGACCTGTTCGATGGCGACGCCCTTGTCGAGCCCCTTGACCATGTCGTAGACGGTCAGCGCGGCGATGCCGGCCGCGGTCATCGCCTCCATCTCCACGCCGGTGCGCGCGGTGGTGGACGCGGTGGCGGTCAGCGTGACCGTGCCGGCCGCGGCGTCCACGACCCCGTCCACGTCCACGTGGTCCAGGCCGAGCGGATGACACAGGGGGATGAGCTCCCCGGTCCGTTTCGCGGCGAGGATCCCGGCGATCCGGGCGACGCTGAGCACGTCGCCCTTCGGCGCGTCCCCCGCCGCCACCGTCGCGGCGGTCTGCGGGCCCATGACGACGGTGGCCCGCGCGACGGCGCGGCGGGCGCTGACCGCCTTGCCGCCGACGTCCACCATCCGCGCGGCGCCGTGATCGTCCAGGTGGGTCAGGCGGTCGGGCATGGGTGGATGCTCGCACGGCGGATGCCTCGCGTCAGCGGCCGTGCAACGCCGGGCCGCCCCGCGGGTATCCCTGAGCATGCACGACCGCCGCTTCTGGGCGCTGGCCCTGGGCGTCTTCCCCGTCGCCTACGTCGCGCTGACCCTCGCGCCACTGATCGGGGACGGGACCGCCCTGACCGCCACCGTACTCCTGCCGCTGACCTTGCTGCTGGAGGGACCGGTGCTGTGGCAGCTCGCGGACCCGGCGATCACCGGCAGGCTCCCCCGCACGCGGCGGGCCGCGCTCGGCGTGCTGCTCTCCGTGCTGAGCGCGCTCATCGGCGGCGGGCTCCTGGTCGGCGTGCTGCTCGTGCTGGCGCTCGGCCCCGACGGCTGATCGCGTCGCGGGCGCCCCGGAGCGGGCGGCCTGCCGCCTCCGCCCCTACGCCGGCTGGTGGACCTGCTTCGCGCGCTCGATGATCTCGAGCACGCCGGCGCTGTCACCCGCGCGCAGCAGCGCGATCGGGTCGGGGTCGCCGTTCACGATCTCCTCGAAGAACGCCTTGCGGTCCTGGTAGGTGGGCAGCGTCCCCTTGGCCCAGCCGCGGGCGTCGTTGAGCATGATCGCGAGCGTCGCGTACTCCTCGCCGAACAGCTCCGAGATCTCGCGCTTCATGCGCTTGGCGAGCGCGGGCGACGCGCCGGCCGTCGAGATCGCCACCGCGAGCGGGCCCATGCGGACGATCGCCGGGAGGATGAAGTTGCACAGCGGCGGCACGTCGACGATGTTCACGAGCATCGCGCGGCGCTCGGCGTCGTCGTAGATCCGGATGTTCGTGTCGGTGTCGTCCGTGCAGGCGATGACCATGAAGATGCCCTCCAGGTCCTCGAGGCCGGCGTACTCGCGGGCCTCCCAGCGGATCGACCCCTCGGCGGCGAGGGCCTCGAGCTCCGGGCCGGCCTCGGGGGCGATGACCGTGACGTCGCCGTCGCAGGCGAGCAGGCCCTCCGTCTTCTCCAGGCCCATCGCCCCGCCGCCGACCACGAGGCAGCGGCGCCCGCGCAGCTTCAGGCAGGCGATGTAGAACGGCGTCGCCAGCATGTCCTTCACGCAGGTCTGATCACAGATCCCGCGCTTGAACTGACAGACGCATTCTTTCCCGGCGTAAGCGGCGGCAGGCATGGTCCGTCCAAGCCTAGTCGTCGTACCTTGTCTACTCATGCCTGCTGCGACCTATTACGCCGAGGACGCCGTCATCCGCCAGGTCCACCGGGAGCAGGTGGTGGCGCTGGCGGGCCCCCGCGCCCTGCTGATGATGGCCGCGCACCCGGTCGCGTTCGAGGGCTTCTTCATGTCGACGGGCGACCTCGACGACCCGTACGCGCGCCTGCGCCGGACGGCCGAGGTCCTGGACGCGATCGCCTGGGGCCCGAAGCGGCGCGCCGACCTGATGTGCGCCCGGGTGCGCGCCGGCCACGCCCAGGTCAGCGGGACGATCCCGCTCGCGGTCGGGCGCTTTCCCGCCGGCACGCCCTACCGCGCGGACGACCCGGAGCTGCTGCTGTGGGTCCTGGCCTGCCTCGTCGACTCCTCGCTGCTGGTGTACGAGCGCTACGTCCGGGGCCTGTCGCTCGCCGAGCGCGAGCAGTACTGGACCGACTACAAGGTGATGGGCCGCCTCTTCGGCCTGGCCGACGACGAGATGCCGCGGACCTACCTCGACTTCGCCGCCTACATGGAGCGCATGCTGGCGTCGGGGGACCTCATCGTCACCGACACCGCCCGCGAGCTCGGCAAGGCGATCGTCCTGAACCCGCCCGTCCCGCTGGCCGCCCGGCCGCTGGTGGAGCTCGCCAACCAGATCACCGTCGGCCTGCTGCCCGCCGACATCCGCCGGCAGTACAAGCTGCGTTGGGACCCGCTCCGCGCGCTCGCCGTCGCCGGCGGCGCGGAGTACCTCAAGCGCGTCCTCGTGCCGCTGCTGCCCAAGCAGGTCCGGCACGTGCCGAGCTCCCGCGCCCTCGCGGCGTAGGCCCGCTCAGCGCCGGCCGAGCACCCGCCGGGCCAGCTTCAGCGCCGGGGCCACGCCCTGGCGCAGCGCCCGCTCGCGGTCGCGGTCCCGCACCGAGCGCAGCTCGCTGATCGCGCGACCCGTGCGCTCCAGCGCGCCGTCGTAGGGGAACCACCAGAACGGCCGCGCGGCGGCGGGCACCGGCGGGCTCCACGTCAGGACCTTCGGCTCGGCGCAGGTCCGCAGGGCGATCGCGCCGCGGGCGCGTCCGATGCCCGAGCCCTTCACGCCGCCCCACGGCAGCTGCGGCGCGCTGCGCGTGATGAGGTGGTCGTTCATCCACACCATGCCCACGCGCAGCTCGCGCGCGATCCGCGCGCCCTTGTACCGGTCCGCGGTCCAGACGGAGGCGCCGAGCCCGGCACCGCTGTCGTTCGCGATCCGGATCGCCTGCTCCTCGTCCTCCGCGACGGTGACGACGAGCACCGGCCCGGGCAACTCCTCCCGCGCGATCCGCATGTCGCGGGTGACGCCGGTGAGCACCGCGGGAGCGTAGAAGGTCCCGTCGGCCCGGTCGGCGACGGTCACCGGGCCGCCGCAGTGCAGCGTGGCCCCCGCCGCGACCGCCTCGTCCACGATCGTGCGCACGCGCTCGAGCCGGTCCGCGGTGAGCAGCGGGCCGACGGCGATCCGGGGGTCGTGCGGATCGCCGACCGGCAGCGCGCGGGCGGCCGCGACCACGCCGCTGAGGAAGCGCTCGGCGACCTCGCGCAGGACGACGACGCGCTCGACGCTGCCCCCGGCCTGACCGGCGTTCGCGAACGCCGCCCAGACCGTGCCGGCGATCGCGCGGTCGACGTCCGCGTCGGCCAGGACGAGGGCGACGTCCTTGCCGCCGAGCTCCAGGACGCTGCGCTTGACGGCGCGCGCGCAGGCCTCGCCCACGGCCCGGCCGGCGTCGAAGGACCCGGTGAAGCGCACCTGGTCCACCTCGGAGTCCACGAGGGCGGCCCCCGTGTCCGCACCGCCGTGGACGACCCGCAGCAGGCCCTCCGGCAGTCCGGCGCGAGCGAAGACCCGGGCGATGCGCTCACCGGCCAGCACGGCCTGCGGCGAGGGCTTGAGGACGACCGCATTCCCGGCCATCAGCGCGACCGCGACGTCGCCGAGGGGGGTGGAGAAGGGCTCGGTCGCTGGGCCGAGGACGGCGATGACGCCGAGCGGCTCGTAGGTCCAGCGGGCGCGGGTCAGGGGTCGCAGGGCGCGCATCACGCCGGTGCGCTCGCCCGCGAGGACCTTCGTGCCCTCCTCGGCGAGCCACTGCAGGGTCTCGATGGCCGGCAGCAGCTCGAGCAGCTCGACCTCGGCGCGTGGCCGTCCCTGCTCGGCGCAGATGAGCTGCGCCAGGTCGTCCGCCTCGTCCACGACGGCCTGCGCCGCGCGCTGCAGATACCGGGCACGGTCGCGGGAGCGCAGCGCCCACCACAGGGGCTGCACGGCGGCGGCGCCGGCCACGACGGCGGGGATCGCCTCCGGCGGCGTGACGGGCACGCTGCCGAGCGTCGCGCCGGTGGCGGGGTTGCGCGAGGCGATGCTCTCGGGGTGGACGGGCGTGGCGGACGGCATCCCGGTCGATTGTTCCAGAGGCCTGCCGACAGGCCGCGTCGTGGCCTGCGCCGGACGGCTCAGGCGGCGCGGCGGCGGGCGCCGGCGAGGGCGAGCGTGTTCAGCAGGATCTCGCGGAGGCCGGGCGCGAGCGCCTCGTCCACCAGCAGCAGGTCGGCGTGCTCGGCCCCGTAGCTGATCGCGCCGAGGCCGACGACGGTCTCGCCCGTGACGGTCCAGATCGTCGCGCACAGCACGGCGCGCACGCGCGGATCGAAGCGCAGCGCCCGCTGCAGGTCGAGGTCGTCGGCGCCCAGGCCGATGCGGGTGAGCAGCGCGGCGACGCCCGTGCGGTCCCGGACGTGCGGGTGCCGCAGGCGGACCCGGGGGCCGTGGGCGAGGCGGACGCTGGTGTCGAGGAGCACAGGCATGGGCGAGGGACGGCGGGGCGGTTCGAGTGTCCCCGGAGATCGTCCGCCGGAACCACGACTCGTGGCCCAGCGTGCGTCCTCCGGCAAACACATGTTCGCACGAAACGGAGCGGGAGATCAGGTATTTGATTGTGAGGGCAACGAAAAGTCGAGGGGGGCGCGCTCTCGCCGGGCGGTCAGCCGGCCGCGCCGCGCCCCTGGCGGAGGGCCGCGAGGCGCGCCGCGGAGGCCGCTTCCGCCGCGTCCGGGAGGAAGAAGCGCGTCCCGCTCAGCGCAGGCGGCATCACGTCCTGCCTCGTGAGGTGACCGGGATGATCGTGGGGGTAGTCGTAGCCGTCCTCACGGCGGTTGGCCGAGCGCAGGTAGGGCGGCGGGACGGCCGCGCCGTGGTCGCGCACGTGCTGCCGCGCGGCCGCGATCGCCACGTAGGCGGCGTTCGACTTCGGCGCGAGGCTCAGGTGCACCGCGCACTGCGCGAGCGCGTGGACGGCCTCGGGCATCCCGACGAGCTGCACGGCCTGCGACGCGGCGACCGCCACGACGAGCGACTGCGGGTCGGCGCCGCCGATGTCCTCGCTGGCGAGGATCACCATCCGGCGCGCGATGAAGCGCGCGTCCTCGCCCGCCTCGAGCATCACGGCGAGGTAGTAGAGCGAGGCGTCCGGGTCGCTCGCGCGGGTCGCCTTGATCCACGCGGAGATGACGTCGTAGTGCTGG
>JAOPZU010000623.1 GCA_025963955.1 Solirubrobacterales bacterium | reverse complement strand
TCCTCGCGGTGGTGCCCGTGCTGATGGCGCTGCGCACCGGCCGTCTGCGGGCGCTCACCGTCTGCGGCGCGGTCTGTGCGGCGGTCATGGGCCCCGCGCTCCTGCACGGGACGGCGGCGACGGCGAGCGTCGGCGCCGTCGCGCACCAGGCCGGCACGATCTTCCAGCCCTGGCAGTGGACCTGGTTCCTCGGGCACCACGGCGCCGTGGTGCAGGGCACGTTCGGGGCCAAGCCCGGCTACCGCACCGCGCCCGGGGCGCTCGCGCCCCTCGGGCACCTGCCGACGCTCCTGGTCCCGCTCGCGGTCTCGGCGCTGGCGTGGCGGCGGTCCGCCGACCCGCGCCGGGACGCGCTGTTGGTCCTGGCGCTCGTGCTGCTGCTCCGCTGCGTCGTCGACCCGTGGGACACCGCCTACTACACGCTGCCCTTCCTGCTGGCGCTCGCCGCCCACGAGGTGGTCGTCCGGGGCCGCGCGCCGATCGGTGCGGCGCTCGCGACGGTCGCCGTCTACGGGTCCATGGTCATGGCGCGCGACGCGGCCTCGCCCGACGTGCAGGCGGCGCTCTTCCTCGCCTGGTCGGTGCCGGCGGTCGCGCTGCTCGGCGGGCTCGTGTTCGTCCCGGCTCACGCCGTGCGGCTCACCGATCGCCTCACCGCCGCGGCCCGCGTGGGCATCCCGTCGCTGGCCCGCGCCTTCGGGGCAGCCCCGGAGGACGCTCAGTCGACGACCGTCAGCTCCTTGCTGAGCCCGTTGAGCACGTCGTGCCCGTCCTCCGTGACGATCACGAGGTCCTCGATGCGCACGCCGACCGCGCCCGGGACGTAGATCCCCGGCTCGACGGTCACGACGTGGCCGGGAACGAGCGCCACCGTCCCGAGCTTCGACAGCCGCGGCCCCTCGTGGACCTCCATGCCGACGCCGTGCCCGAGCCCATGGCCGAAGTGCTCCGCGTGCCCCGCCCCGTCGATGATCGCGCGGGCGACCGCGTCGACGTCCTTGCCGGTCGGGCCGGGCCGGACGGCGTCGAGCGCCGCGAGCTGCGCCTCCAGCACGACGTTGTAGACCTCCTCGTCGCGCGGGTCGAGCTCGCCGGTGGCGAAGGTGCGGGTGCAGTCGGAGGCGTAGCCGTCCAGCTGCGCGCCCCAGTCGATCACGACCAGCGTGTTCGCCAGGATGGCGACGTCACGGGGCTCGGCGTGCGGCAGGGCGCCGTGGGCGCCCGCGGCGATGATCGGCGAGAAGGAGACCGCCTCGGCCCCCATCTTCCGCATCG
Source organism: Solirubrobacterales bacterium (assembly GCA_025963955.1). Lineage (GTDB taxonomy): Bacteria > Actinomycetota > Thermoleophilia > Solirubrobacterales > Solirubrobacteraceae > Paraconexibacter. The sequence goes on along the minus strand of JAOPZU010000623.1, from coordinate 4,001 downwards.
TGAACTCGAGGTCGAGGCCGACTTCGCGTTCGGTGCGCCCGACGAGTCCGCGCCCCAGCACCTCGGTCAGCGCCGCGTCGGCGAGCGTCGCGGCGGCCTGGATGCGCTCGCGCTCGGCGGCGTCCTTGATCGCCCGCAGTCCCTCGATGAGACCGGCGGCCGGGACGAGCGTCACGTCCTCGCCGAGCAGCTCCACCAGGCGGGCGTGCGCCTTGACGGTGACCTGGGCGTCGTCGAAGCCCAGCCGCGCCCCGCCGGCGGGCAGCAGCTCGGGAACGGCGGCGGGCAGGTCGGGGACGATCCGCCGCTCCCAGCCGGCGTCGAGCTGCTCGGCCGACTGGCTGAGGTAGCGGAAGTCGGTGACGAACTCGCGCAGCCCGTCCGCCCCGACGAGCGCGATGCCGCTGGAGCCGGTGAAGCCGGTCAGCCAGCGCACGTTGTGCTCGCTCGTGACGAGCAGGACGTCGGCGCCCGCCCCGTCGAGCAGGTCCGCCACCCGCTGCGCGCGGCTCATGTCGGTCTTGGTGCTGCTCACGTCGTGGCCTCCAGGTGGCTCTTGCATCGATCGAGGGCCTCACGGTAGCCGTCGGGCCCCTGGCCGCTGATGGTCGCGAAGCAGAGCTCGCGGATGACGCTGACGCGGCGGAACTCCTCGCGCGCGTCGACGTCCGACAGGTGCACCTCGACCGCCGGGAGCGCTGCGAGCTCCAACGCGTCGCGGAGCGCCCAGGCGTAGTGGGTCCACGCGCCCGGGTTGATGATGATCGCGTCGGCCAGACCCTCGAGCTTGTGCAGGTGCTCGACGAGCGCGCCCTCGTGGTTGGTCTGGAAGAAGCGGACCTTCAACCCGAGCTCGTCCGCCCACTCGGAGATCCGGTACTCGAGCTGGTCGAAGTCCAGGCCCCCGTAGTGCTCCGGATTGCGACGGCCGAGCTGATCCAGGTTGACCCCGTGGATGACCTCGATGCGGTTGTGCGCGCTCACGAGGGCGATCCTCGCAGGTCGCGCAGCGGTCCTACGGCAGCAGCGTGCCGATCGCGCCGCGCACGTCCGCCAGGGCCAGCTGATGGCCGTGGGTCACGATCCCCGGCTCGGCGACGAGCACGAACGGCGTGGACTCCCCCACGCGCTTCTTGTCCCTCGCGGTCGCGGCCAGGACGGCGTCCGCGTCGATGGCCGGGTCCATCGTGGTCGGCAGGCCCGCGCGGACGAGGAGGGCGGCGACCTGCTCGCGCAGATCCTCGCGGCCGGAGAGCGTGAGCGCCGCCAGCAGGCCAAGCCCGACGGCCTCGCCGTGCCGGTAGCGGGCGTACCCGGTGACGGTCTCGATCGCGTGACCGATCGTGTGGCCGAGGTTCAGGACCTGCCGGCGCCCGCCGTCGCGCTCGTCCGCGGCGACGGTCGCGAGCTTCGTCCGGGCACAGGCGAGGATGACGTCGTCGTCCACCGGGTCGCCGGCCGCGATCCGCTCCCACAGCGCGCCGCCGCTGATGAGCGCGGTCTTGACGACCTCCGCGTAGCCCGCCGCGTACTCCTCGATCGGCAGCGTGCCGAGCGTGCTCGTGTCGACGATCACGCCCGCCGGCTGGTGGTAGGCGCCGACGTAGTTCTTGGCTTCGGGCAGGTCCACGCCCGTCTTCCCGCCGTAGGCCGAGTCGACCTGGGCCACGACCGTCGTCGGCACCTGGACGACGGGGATGCCGCGCTGGAAGGTCGCGGCCGCGAAGCCCGCCAGGTCCCCGACCACGCCGCCGCCGACCGCGACGACGTGGTCCGCGCGGGTCGCGCCCGCGTCCACGAGCGCGCGCCACACGCGCTCGGTCGTCTGCAGGGTCTTGGCGCCCTCGCCGGGCGGGATCTCGATCAGGCCCGACAGGTTCGGGACATGGCCCGCGTGCAGCTCGCCGACCGTCTCGTCGCTGATGCCGAAGCGCCGGCCGGGTGCGGGCCAGGCCAGGCCCGGGTGGCCGAGGATGCCGCGGCCGACCCACACCGGGTACTCGCCCGTCGCCGCGCTCGCCCACAGCATCCGCGTCCCGGGCGGTGCGTCCGGCAGCGCGCGGATGGTGTCCAGCGCGCGGCGCGTGGCGCCGAGCCCCGTGCCCGCGGGCAGCACGACGTCGGCGGCCTCCAGGTAGGTGCGCTCGCGGGCGCGGTAGAGCGCCGCGAAGGCCTCGCGGTCCTCGGCCAGCGGCCGGCCCTTGCCGTGGGCCCGCTGCCAGGCCACGTCGAGCTCGATGTCGACCAGGACGACGATGTGCCGCGCGAGCGCCGTGCGTACGCGCTCGCTGCCGAGAGCCCCGCCGCCGAGGGCGACCACGCCGCCGTCGATCCCGTCCAGCAGCTCCCCGACCAGCTGCGCCTCCTGCTCGCGGAAGGCGGCCTCGCCGTGGGCGGCGAAGTAGGCCTCGATCTCCAGGCCGAAGCGCTCGGTGAGCAAGCGGTCGCTGTCCTGCACCTCGACCTCGAGGGCGTGGGCGATCTCGCGCGCGAGCGTCGTCTTCCCGGCCCCCATGAAGCCGGTGAAGACGATCGCGGGCTGGCGCTGCGGGCCGGGCACGGCGGGGCGGCGCTAGGCCGCGGTCCAGCCGATGCGCGCGCGGTAGGCCGCGATCGCCCCGCGCACGTCGTCGATGTGGTCGCCGCCGAACTTGTCGATGTAGGCGGACGCCAGGACGTGGGCGACCATCGCCTCGCCGACGACGCCGGCCGCCGGGACCGTGCAGGAGTCCGTGCGCTCGCGCAGCGCCTGGGCGGGCTCGTGGGTGGCGATGTCGACGGACTGCAGCGGCTTGGTCAGCGTCGGGAGGGGCTTCATCGCGCCGCGGACCAGGAGCGGGTCGCCCGTGGTCATGCCGCCCTCCAGACCGCCCGAGTGGTTCGTGTGGCGGGCGTAGTGGTCCTGCTCGTAGAAGATCTCGTCGTGGGCCTGCGAGCCGGGCCGGCCGGCGACGTCCCACGCGTCGCCGATCGAGACGCCCTTCACCGCCTGGATCGAGCAGATCGCCATCGCCAGGCGGCCGTCGAGCCGCGTCTCCCAGGACACGTGCGAGCCAAGGCCCGGGTCGACGCCGAACGCGACGACCTCGAAGACGCCGCCGATGGACTCGTTGGCCTTCCGCTGCTGGTTGATGTGGGCGACCATCTCCTTGCTCGCGGCCTTGTCCAGGCAGCGGACCGGGTCCTCGTCGATGGCGTCGAAGTCGCCGAGGCGCAGCGTGGCGGGCTCGGGCGCGTGGACCGAGCCGATCTGGACGACGTGCGAGCGGATCTCCACGCCCAGGGCGCTGAGGAAGGCCTTGCACAGCGCGCCGCCGGCGACGCGCGCGGCGGTCTCGCGGGCGCTCGCGCGCTCCAGGATGTTGCGGATGTCGGTCTGGCCGTACTTCCAGGCGCCGACGAGGTCGGCGTGCCCGGGCCGCGGGAGGTGGACCTCCGGCACGTCCGCCTCCACCGGCCACGGGTTCATCCGCTCCTCCCAGTTCTTGTAGTCGCGGTTGGCGACCAGGAGGGCGATGGCGGACCCGAGCGTCTTGCCGTGCCGGACGCCGGAGGTGACCTCGGCGCCGTCCTTCTCGATCTTCATCCGGCCGCCGCGACCGTGGCCGAGCTGGCGGCGCTGCATGTCCCGGTTGATCTGCTCGCGGTCGAGCTCCAGGCCCGCGGGCAGCCCGTCCACGATGCAGGTGAGTCCGGGCCCGTGGGATTCGCCGGCGGTGATGAGGGTCAGTGCCATTCGGCGCCTCAGTCTATTTGGCGGCCCTGCGCGGAGCCGCCTGGTCTGGTCCGGGCGGGCTCCGGCCCCGCGTCCGGCCGTCTCAGCCGGTGCTCGGCGTGCGGCTGACGGCGCGGCCCGGCGCGAGGTCGAGCGCCTTCAGCCAGTCCGGCGCCGTGCCGGCGGAGCGGGTCTTGCGGCCCGTCTTCGCGCCCGCCGCCTTCGCCTTGCCCGGGTAGACCCGCGTCAGCTTCACGCCTTTCAGCATCAGGCGCACGTGCGTCGC
>JAOPZU010000588.1 GCA_025963955.1 Solirubrobacterales bacterium | reverse complement strand
CGGCAGTGCTGGCCACGCTGTCCAGAGGCGCGGAGCGCGGTCGCCGGCTGCGAGGCCGTGCAGCGCCGACGAGCACCGCCCGGTCGCTTGGGTCGGCGGCGGCGGCGACGTCGTCGTAGATCTGGTGCAGTGCTTCTTCGCCGCGACGTGCCCCATCGAAGCGCAACCGGTACGCGGTTTCGAGGTCGCGCTCCTTCATCCAGAGTGTATCTGCCCCGGCACGAAGGGGTGCGCCGAACTGGTCATTGCGATACACGAGGTGGGGGCTGTCGGGACTTGCGGGGACGACGAGCGCGACAGCCCGAGGTCCGGACGTAGAGGGGATTGCAATGGCTTGAACGCCGAACACCGGGGGAGTGATCGCCGCCATAGTTACCTGTCGGATGGTGCGTTCGTAGCTTTCGGTGAGCTCGCCCGCGTCGTGCCGTCCGTCTGCGGCCTTGCCGGTTTCCGTCACGCCGAAGACGATGATCCCCCCACCGGCGTTGGCGAATGCCGCGATGTCCTTGACGATGTCCGAGTCGCGGAAATCCTTCTCCGGCGGGAGCACCTTCTTCCAGTCGAGATCGTCGGTCTCCCCAATGCCCTGGGCGACCGCGTCGTCGATCATCTGCTCCGTTAAGGGGCCGGGGCGCTCGCCTAGGGCTCGGTGCAGAGGCGTGTGCAGCATGGGCTCAGCTTACGGAGCGGCCTGAAGTGCGGGAGGGGCGCTAGCTGCTACTAGCGCCAGGTAATCCGCACCGTGTACGGGTCCAACGCCTTCCCAGAGAGCTCGGCGGGGTCAGCGCGGACAGCGCCCCATCTGGCGGCACCCCCGCCGTCTGGCGCCGGTGCGGCGTTTTCTCTTGCGGAGAACTCGCGCGTGGCCGGATAGCGCTCGGTACGGTGGCCCGATGCAGGATGACTTGGAGGCGTTGAGCGATCCGTCCTGCGATCGGTGCCTCGTGCGTCTCCAGATCGCCGGCAGTGCCGAGCGCCCCTTCTGGCTCTGCCCCGACTGCGGGTTGGTCAAGCTGTAGCGGGAGTCCCGAGTGGCGTTGTCGACAATGCCCCGGTGCGCTGGCTTCATGACGATCTGCATCTAGTGGTCCGTCAACACGACGTCGGCAAGGCGCAGGTCCGCCTCACGGCCTGACCCTGCCCGCGCTCGCTATCACTTCGACGCCAGTGTCGGGGGAAGCTCGTAGCCTGTTCGTATGTCTCAGTGCACTGCCCCCCGTGAGGGCCATCGCACCGCGAGCGGTGCCGCCAACTGCCCCGTCTGTCGGTACAAGTCTTCGAACCGTGGCTACAGCTCGTACACACCCCCGCCGGTTTACACGCGACCCTCCCCGCCCGTGGCTCTTCGGCAGCCGAGCTTCACGTCGCGCCGGGCCTCGGGCGGTGGGGGAGGTTCTCGCGGCAGCTCCAGCCGGTCCCGGCGAGCGTCCGTTACGTACTCGACTGCGGAGTATCGAGCGCTCAGGCCAGTGCATGAGCAGGTCCAGAAGCTGGCCGACGTCGACGGGGGCGTCCGCGACCTGTTTCTCTGCCATGCCTGGGAGGACCGCCAGGGTGCCGCGCTCGAGTTGAACGACCTCCTGGAGGGTCTCGACGTCAAGGTCTGGTTCAGCGAGATGGATGTGCCGTTGGGCACGTCGCTGATTCGGCGTATCGACAAGGGCTTGGCGCAGTCGAGGGCCGGGATTGTTCTGGTGACTCCGGCGCTCTTCAAGAGCCTCAACGCCGAGGGGATCGCAGCTCAGGAGTTGTCTGCGTTGCTGGCGACCGATCGAGTCATCCCGATCGTCCATGGCACAACGTTCGAGGAGCTGCGCCGTATCAGCCCGCTGCTCGCCGCGCGCTCGGGGCTCAGCACGTCCGAGTATGGTTCGCTCGACGAGGTGGCCCTGAAGCTTGCCGACGCCGTGCTGCTTGACTAACTGAGTTCGAGACGAAGGTGGTCCGCCGCATGAGAGGGGGCGGGCCGAGGCGTGATTTCGACCCTCGGCCTAGGCTGCCGGGTACTGTTCACCGTCACGGTCAGGTAGCGACGCACGAGCGCACGCCTGTCCAGCAGGGGTAGGGCGTCCCAGGCTTCGAGGGCGTCCTGCTCGTTGAACATCATCGCTATCCGGACGCCGATCGGTGCGCCCTCGGCCAGCATGCGCACCTGCTGCACGATGAGCTGCGCCTCCTCGCTGAGTAGGTCGTCCACCGGCGCGCGTGCATCCGAGATGCGGCCGTCAAGCTGGGCGAGGGCTTCGGTCAGTCGCCGGGCACGGGCTCGATCATCCGCCCCACCGAACTCCGCGTACAGCTCCTTCGCCCGGTCTAGCTGCTGTTGCAAGGTGACGCGCTCACGTAGCAACGGTGCCACGCCGGGGGTCTTCGGCTCCGGCGGCACAGCGCCCATCGCATGGACAACGGCCAACGGGATGTCGGCCTCGGCCCGCTCTAGACGGATCGTGAGGTGGGCGCTATCCCGGCAGGCGTAGTTCGGCCCGATGCGCCACAGCTTCGCTCCACATAGGCCACACGTTGCGATCCCGGTCAGCAGGTGCCGGGGCTCTGCGCCCGGACTCGTGCGCCGTCCCTCGTCGGTCAGCAGGTCGCGCACTTCAGCAGCCAGCTCTGAGCTCACTACCGGCACGACGACCTCGCTCGGAAGCCACTCACCCCCGTGGGGCACCATGCCCTCGTACGCGCGCGACAACAGCGTCTCCCGCACGCGGAGGTTGCGCCAGCCTCGCTCCCGGGCGAGCCCTCGGATGCTTGCTCCTTCGCGGAACCGCTCGAACATGGACAGCACCACCGGCGCTTCCTCGGGGTGCGGCATGATGTTGCCGGACAGGTATCCGTAGCGTCGCTTGCCGGCGACCGGGAGTCCGTTCGCAGTGCGGTGCTCGTTGGCCCGCCGCTGTCGCTCGCCCTTACGGCGCGCCTCGAACCGCGCCATCGCCGTGAGCACCGCCGCCTGCATCTCACCGCTGGCGCTCGCGAGGTCGAGCTCCCCTTCTAGAGTCACGACCTTGGCACCCGACTCGATCAACGCGAGTAGGTCGCCCTGCGTGCGGAGTAGCCGGTCGAGGTTCACCGCAACCACTACTTCGATCCGGCCCGCGCGGGCTGCGGTCAGCATGCGCGCCCAGGCCGTCCCGGGGCCTCGTGAGCGGCTTGCGGACGTGTCGTTGTCAGCGAACTCCGGCCCGAGGGTCCAGCTCCGGGCTTTGACGAGTGATGTGCAGCGGTCGCGCTGACGGACGATCCCCTCGGCAACGTCCTCGGATTGCCGCAGGTAGATCGCAGCTGTAGTCACGCATGGATTATAAGTTTACGGCAGCGCAACCGCTTGATTGCGGCGGCGAGCCGGGCGACGGTCGTGATCGAGGCAGGCACCCGCTCCGGATCGCTGAACACCGCCGGGCACGCCGCCGCCCTCGCCCGGCCGCTCGGCGCGGTGCC
>JAOPZU010000568.1 GCA_025963955.1 Solirubrobacterales bacterium | reverse complement strand
GCCTCCTCCATCGGCAGGTCCGGCACGATGAGGCCGCTGGCCCCGGCGTCCCGCAGCGCGTTCGCGAACGCCTCGGGCCCACGGACGAGCACCTGGTTGGCGTAGCACATGAGCACGACCGGCAGGCGGGGGGCCAGGCCCTCGCAGACCTCCAGGACCCCGGCGATGGTCGTGCCCGCCCGCAGGGCGGCGGTGCCGGCCGCGGCGACCACGGGGCCGTCTGCCAGTGGGTCGGAGAACGGGATGCCCAGCTCCACGAGATCGGCGCCGCCGTCGGCGTAGGCGTGGCCGATCGCCAGCGAGCCCGCGATCGACGGGAACCCGCCCATCAGGTAGGGCATCAGCGCGGCCCGCTTGCCGCTGTCGGAGAAGGCGGCGGCGATGCGCTGCGCCCCGGCGTTGGTGCTCGCCACCCCAGGGGTGCTCACAGCTCGACCCCGCCGAGCTTCTCCAGCACCTGCGCCAGGTCCTTGTCCCCGCGGCCGGAGAGGCAGAGCAGGTCCAGGCTGGACGTCGACGGCTCTTCCAGCGCGTAGTGGAACGCGTGGGCGGTCTCCAACGCCGGGATGATGCCCTCCAGGCGGGTGACGGTCGCGAAGGCCCGCAGGGCGTCGTCGTCCGTGACCGCGACGTACCGCGCGCGGCCGATGTCCCGCAGGTAGGCGTGCTCGGGCCCGGAGCCGGGATAGTCGAGACCGGCGGAGATCGAGTGCGCCTCGGTGATCTGGCCCTCGCCGTCCTGCATCACCGCGGACATCGAGCCGTGGAGCACCCCGGACTGCCCGCCCACGGTGAGCGGTGCGCCGTGGCGGCCGCTCGCGATGCCCTCCCCCGCGGCCTCGACGCCGATGAGCTCCACGTCCGCGTCCCCGACGAACGCGGTGAAGATGCCGATCGCGTTGGAGCCGCCGCCGACGCAGGCGATGACGCGGTCGGGCAGGCGGCCCTCGCGCTCGAGCAGCTCGGCGCGGGCCTCGTCGCCGATGCAGCGCTGCAGGTCCCGCACGATCGAGGGGTACGGCGCCGGGCCGACGGCCGAGCCGATGATGTAGTGGGTGTCCTGCACGTTGGTGACCCAGTCACGGATCGCCTCGCTCGTGGCGTCCTTCAGCGTGCCGGTCCCGGCCTCCACGGGCCGCACCGTGGCGCCGAGCAGCTCCATGCGCTCGACGTTCGGGCGCTGACGCCTGGTGTCCTCCGAGCCCATGTAGACGATGCACTCGAGGCCGAGCAGCGCGCACGCGGTGGCGGTCGCCACGCCGTGCTGGCCCGCGCCCGTCTCGGCGATGATGCGCCGCTTGCCCATCCGCAGGGCGAGCAGCGCCTGGCCGAGCGCGTTGTTCAGCTTGTGCGAGCCCGTGTGGTTGAGGTCCTCGCGCTTGAGGTAGACCGGCCGCCCGGCGTGCTCGCTCAGGCGCCGGGAGCGGTAGAGGCGCGACGGGCGGCCCGCGAAGTCCCGCAGCAGCTCGTTCAGCTCGGCCTGGTAGCCGGGGTCGGCCCGGGCGATCTCCCACGCCGCCTCGAGTTCGCCGAGCGCGGGCATCAGGGTCTCGGGGACGTACTGGCCCCCGTACGGGCCGAAGCGATGCTCGACGGTGCTCATCAGGCGTTCTCCTTGGCGGCGGCGGGAAGGTCCTGCTCGGCGGCCGCGGCGGCGGCCAGCTCGATCTGCTCGCGGGCGGCGTCCGCGGCCCGCACGGCCTCGACGAACGCGGTGATCCGCTCGGGGTCCTTGACGCCGGGCGCGGACTCCGTCCCGCTGGCGACGTCGACGGCGAAGGGCCGAACGAGCTCGACGGCCTGGGCGACGTTCGCCGCGTCCAGGCCCCCGGAGAGGATGAGCGGGATCCGGGTCATCCGCTCCTTCGTCAGGTTCCAGTCGAAGGCCTCGCCCGTCCCGCCCTGCCGGCCGGCCACGCGGGTGTCGAGCAGGTGGAGGTCGACGCGGTAGCGCTCCATGTCCCGGATGTCCCAGCGGGCCGCGACGCGCCCGGCCTTGATGACCTTGACCCCGGTGCGGCGGGAGACCTCGGTGCAGAACGACGGGCCCTCGTCGCCGTGGAGCTGGACCATGCTCAGCTGCGCGACGTCGACCGTCCGGACGACGTCGTCGAGGGTGGCGTTGACGAACACCCCAACGATCTCGGCGCTGCGGCGATGGGTCGCGGCGATCTCCTGCGCGCGCTCCAGGCTGCAGGCGCGCGCCGAGCCGTCCCAGAGGACCATGCCCAGGGCCCACGCCCCGGCTTGAACCGCCAGGGTCGCGTCCTCGACGCTCGTCAGGCCGCAGATCTTGATTCGCGTTGCCACCTGTCCATCGTACGGTCCGCCTGCGAAAACCGGCGAACGGCGCCCTAGGGGCGCGCTACCCGACGTCGACGGCGTTCGGGCGCGAGGCGAGCTTCGCGCTGAGGGTCTGCCGCCGTCCGTCGCGCAGCAGCGTGATCTGCACCTCGTCGCCCGGCTTGTGGCGGCTGATCGCCGAGGACAGGTCGTCCGAGGTCATGACAGCCTTGCCGTCGACCGCCTGGATGACGTCCCCGCCGAGCACCAGGTAGGTCTCGCCGAGCTGGGCGCTCTGCGCGCCCGCGCGGACGCCGGCCTTCGCGGCCGGACTGCCGGCCTGCACCGTCTGCACCAGCACGCCGGTGCGGGTGGGCAGGTTCAGCGCCTTCAGCGACCCGTCGATCGTCAGAGACGAGACGCCGAGGTAGGCCCGCTGGACCTTCCCGTTCGTCTTCAGCTGGGGCAGGATGTCCTTGGCCGTGTCGATCGGGACGGCGAACCCGATGCCGACGCTGCCGTTGCCGCTGCCGCCCGTCTCGATCTGTGAGTTGATCCCGATCACGCGGCCGGCGGCGTCGATGAGCGGACCGCCCGAGTTGCCGGGGTTGATCGCCGCGTCGGTCTGGATGACGTTGTCGATCCCGACGTTGTTCGGGGCGGAGATGCGGCGCTGGAGCGCGCTGACGACGCCCGTGGTCAGCGTGCGGTCCAGGCCGAAGGGGTTGCCGATCGCGATGACCGGGTCCCCCACCTGGACGTCCTTGGCCGAGCCGAGCGCCAGCGGGGTGAGGTTCAGGCCGTCCGGGTCGACCTTGAGCAGCGCGATGTCCGAGGAGACGTCCTTGCCGATCACCCGCGCGTCCACGACCTGCTTGTCCGCGAGCTGCACCGTCACCTTGACGGCGCCGTCCACGACGTGGGCGTTCGTCAGGATGTCGCCGCCGTCGTCGATGACGAAGCCCGAGCCCGTCGCGGTGCCGCGCTGAGCCTGCGGCATCCCGAAGTCGAACGGCGAGGGCTGCGCCTGCGAGACCACGTCCGCGCGGATGAAGACGACGCCCGGCGAGTCGCGCTTGTAGAGGTCGCGAGCCGTCATCGTCGCGCCCGCCTGAAGGCGTCCTCCGTCGGCCTGCCCGAGCGGCGCCTGCTGCACGACGGTCCTCACGGTCGTCTGCGCGCCGAGGTCGAGCACCGCGACGCCGGCTGCGGCGATCACGCCCCCGAGGAGCGCGGAACCCACGGCAAGCGGCACGACCAGGCTCTTCGTCATGCCCTCCATGCAAGCGCCGGGCGCTGAACGAGGACCAAACGGGGCCCAAAGCGCAGATAAAGCAGCGCCGCGAGCGGACGTTCAGACGAGGTCGTCCTCGCCCTGGTGCCCCAGCAGCTCGTTCAGCGCGGCCTCGGGGTCCGGGGCGCGCATGAGGCTCTCCCCCACGAGCACCGCGTCGACGCCGACGCGCTCGAGGTCCTCGAGCTGCTCGCGGTGGTGGATGCCGGACTCCGAGACGACGGTCTTGCCGGTCGGCACGTCGGCCAGCAGCTCGAAGGTCGTCTCCAGGTCGACGGAGAAGTCGACGAGGTTGCGGTTGTTGATGCCGATGATGTCGGCGTCGACGACCTCCAGCGCGGTCTTCAGCTCGTCCTCGTCGTGGACCTCGACGAGCACCGCGAGGTCGAGCTCGTACGCCTCGGCGTAGAGCATCTCCAGCTCCTTCTCACTGAGCGCGGCGACGATCAGCAGGATCGCGTCCGCGCCCGCGACGGCGGACTCGACGAGCTGGTAGCGGTCGACGATGAAGTCCTTGCGCAGGATGGGCAGCCCGCAGGCGGCCTGGGCGGCGCGCAGGTCGTCGAGGTGCCCCTGGAAGTGCGGGCCCTCCGTGAGGATCGAGAGCGCGGCAGCGCCTCCGCGCTCATAGGCGGTGACGATCTCCTCGACGGTCGCCCCGTCGCGGATCGTCCCGGCGGACGGGGAGGCGCGCTTGTGCTCCGCGATGACCGAGACGCCGGGCCGGGTCAGCGCCTCGCTGAACGGGCGGTCGTCGTGGTGCTCGCGCTCGGCCAGCAGGCGCTCCAGGTCGCTGAGGGAGACCTTCTTCTTGCGCTTCTTGACCTGCTTCTGCGTCGATTCGACGATGCGCTCGAGGACGCTCATGCGGGGTCGGTCCCGCCCGCGAGGTCGACGCTGAGCGTCGTGAAGCGCTTGAGGGTCGCGGCCGCGCTGCCGTCGTCGACGGCCTGCTCGGCGGCGCGGACGCCGTCGACGATCGACCCAGCGCGGCCGGCGGCGTAGATCGCGGCGCCCGCGTTGAAGACCGCCAGGTCCCGGGGCGCGCCGCGCTCGCCGGTGAGGATCGCCCGGGCGATGGCGGCGTTCTCAACCGGGTCGCCGCCGACGACGTCCTCGTAGGCGGCGTCGTCGAGACCCACGTCCGCGGGGGACAGGTCGTAGCGTTCGATCTGCTCGGAGTTGACTTCCACCACGTGGGTGACGCCGGAGGTGCTGAGCTCGTCCAGGCCGTCGGCGCTGGACACTACCAACGACCGGTCGCATCCCAGAGCGGCGAGGGCACCGGCCATACGGTCCACCAGTGCGGGGTCGGACACCCCGATGAGCTGGCGCCGCGCGCCGGCGGGGTTCGTCAGCGGACCCAGAACGTTGAAGATCGTCCGGACCGCGAGGGCCTTGCGGACCGGGACGACGAAGCGCGTCGCGCGGTGGTGGGCGGGGGCGAACATGAAGCCGAAGCCGACGTCGGCGATGCACTGGGCGACCTGCTCCGCGCTCAGGTCGATGCGGGCGCCGAGCGCCTCGAGCAGGTCGGCGCTGCCGCTGAGCCCCGTCGCCGAGCGGTTGCCGTGCTTGGCGACGGCGCAGCCCGCGCCCGCGGCGATCAGCGCAGCGGTCGTGGAGACGTTGAAGGTCCGGCGGCCGCCGCCCGTCCCGGCGGTGTCCACCAGGTCCTCGCGCCCGGTCGCGACCGGGGTGGCGAAGGCGCGCATCGTGGTGGCGAGCCCGGCGAGCTCCTCCTCCGTCTCCCCCTTGGTCCGCAGCGCGATCAGGACCGCGGCGATCTGCACGTCGGTCGCGCCGCCGTCCATGATGTGGGCCAGGACGTCGGCGGTCCGCTCGCGCGAGAGGTCCTTCCCCGACGCGAGGTCGTCGATCGCGGCGGTGAGCACGTCGTCGTCCATTGCGGGCGGGAGGCTAGCGGGCGAGCGGGTCGCTCAGCCGTCCGCGGGGTCGCCCCCTGGGCGAATCCGCAAGGCTGAGCGACGCGGGCGCTCAGCCCAGGAACCGGGCGAGCATCGGCTTCCCGTGCTCGGTGAGCACCGACTCGGGGTGGAACTGCAGTCCCTCCGCGGGCAGCTCGCGGTGGCGGATGCCCTGGATGACGTCACCGCCGCGCGCGGTGATCTCGAAGCAGTCCGGCAGCTGCTCCTCCGCGACGACCAGCGAGTGGTAGCGCCCGACGACGAGGTCCTGCGGCAGCCCGGCGAACAGGCCGCGGCCGTCGTGCTCGATGCGCGTCGTCTTGCCGTGGACCGGCTCGTGGCGGACGACGAGGCCGCCGAACGCCTCCGCCAGCGACTGGTGGCCGAGGCAGACGCCGAGCGTCGGGACCCCCGCTTCGGGGAAGCGGCGCATGGCCTCCAGCGAGACGCCGGCATCGGCGGGGGTGCACGGGCCGGGCGAGACGACGACGCGGTCCGGCCGGCTCGCGAGCAGCTCGTCGACGCTCGCGCGGTCGTTGCGGACGACGGTCAGCTGCGCCCCGAGCTCGCCCAGGTACTGGACGAGGTTGTACGTGAAGGAGTCGTAGTTGTCGATCACCAGGACGGAGGTCATGCCCACCCCGGCTGACTGGCCGCGAGGGCGATCGCCTGCTTGACGGAGCGGGCCTTGTTGACCGACTCCTCGAACTCGTAGTCCGGGCGGGCGTCGGCGACGGTCCCGCCGCCGGCCTGGATGTGCGCGCGCCCGTCCTTCATCACGACGGTGCGGATGTGGATGCAGGTGTCCAGGTCGCCGCTGTAGGCGAGGTAGCCGATGGCCCCGCCGTAGCCCCCGCGCTTGATCGGCTCGAGCTCGTCGATGATCTCCATCGCGCGGACCTTGGGGGCGCCAGAGAGCGTCCCGGCGGGCAGCACCGAGCGCAGCGCATCCGTCGCGCTGACGTCCGCGCGCAGGGTCCCGGAGACGTTCGAGACGATGTGCATGACCGTGGAGTACATCTCCACGCCCATGAGCTGGTCCACCCGCACGCTGCCGTACTCGCAGACCCGGCCGAGGTCGTTGCGGCCGAGGTCGACGAGCATCACGTGCTCGGCCCGCTCCTTCTCGTCGGCGAGCAGGGCCTGGGCGATCTCCGCGTCCTCGGCGGGCGTCGCCCCGCGCGGGCGGGTGCCGGCGATCGGCCGGGTCGAGACCGCGCTGCCGCTGACCGTGATGAGGGCCTCGGGCGAGGCCCCGGCGACCTGGAAGTCGAGGAAGTCGAGGAAGTACATGTACGGCGACGGGTTCACGACCCGCAGCCCGCGGTAGACGCTGAACGGGTCGATGCCGACGAGGTCGGCGCTCCAGCGCTGGGACGGGACGACCTGGAAGGCGTCGCCGGCGTGGACGTACTCCACGATGCGCTCGACCATCGCCTCGAACTGCTCCCGTGGCATGTTCGAGGTGAAGTCCGGGGCGCGCCGGTCGGCGGGCGGGTCGACGACGGCCGGGACCGGACCCGCCAGGACCGCGCGCGTGTCCTCGATCGTCCGGACGGCGTCGGCGTAGGCGGCGTCGACGTCATCCGGACCCTCCGCGTAGACGTTCACGAGGATCGTCACGGTGTGCTTGAGATGGTCGAAGATCACCAGCACGTCGGAGAGCATCAGCGCCATGTCGGGTAGGCCGACGGCGTCCGGGTTGGGGGCGCCGAGCGTCGTCTCCACCGTGCGGACGAGGTCGTAGCCGAAGAAGCCGACCGCGCCGCCGGAGAAGGGCGGCAGATCGTCCAGCGGCGCCTGGCGGTAGCGCGCGACCTCCGCGGCGGCCAGGGCGTACGGGTCGCCCTCGTCGCCGAGCGCCCAGCGCACGACCTGCTTCGGGCGCACGCCGATGAACGAGTAGCGGCCGACCTTCTGACCCTGCTCGGCGCTCTCCAGGAGAAAGGCGCCGGAGGGCTCCTCGCTCGCCCGGCCCGCCTCGCGCAGCTTCAGGAACGCGCTGACGGGCGTCTCGCAGTCGTCGATGAAGCTGTGGCGCAGCGGGACGAGGTTGTACTCCCCCGCCAGTCGCCGGACCTCCGCCAGCCCTGGCCGGACCTCAGCGGCTGCGGGCATCGAGGACGGCCTCCACGTCGGCGAGCGTCCGGCCCCGCCCGTGCAGCAGCACGAGCAGGTGGTAGACGACGTCCGCGGCCTCGTTGTCCACCCGGTCGTCCGTCTCCTCGCGGGCGGCCCGGGTGACCTCCTCGGCCTCCTCGCGCACCTTCTCCCCCACGAGCGCCGGGTCGTCCAGCAGTTCCACGGTGTAGGACCCGGCGGGGCGCTCGGCCTTGCGAGCGGCGAGCGTGCGCTCCAGCGCGGGCAGCACCTCGTGCGGCGCGGGCGCCATGTCGCCGGTGAAGAAGCAGCTGCGCTCACCCGTGTGGCAGGCCGGCCCGGCCGGCTCGACGAG
This sequence comes from Solirubrobacterales bacterium, assembly GCA_025963955.1. Classification (GTDB taxonomy): domain Bacteria; phylum Actinomycetota; class Thermoleophilia; order Solirubrobacterales; family Solirubrobacteraceae; genus Paraconexibacter. The sequence continues at coordinate 3,718 of JAOPZU010000568.1, read as the reverse complement.
CGCCAGCAGCGCGTCCCCGTCGCAGTCCAGGCGCAGCGCCCGGACCTTCTGGACGTTGCCCGAGGTCGCGCCCTTGTGCCACAGCTCGTCCCGGGAGCGGCTCCAGAGGTGCAGCTCGCCGGTCTCGAGGGTCTTCCGGACCGCCTCGTCGTTGGTGTAGGCGAGGGTCAGCACCTCGCCCGTGTTCCAGTCCTGGATGATGCATGGCGCGAGGCCCTGCGCGTCGAAGGCGATCTTCATCGCGCCCCAGTCTATGGACGGCGTGCTCCCCGCCGGGTGCTCGCGAGGGCCCCGGCGGCCGGCGACGGCGGACCGGGGCGGGTTCGAGCCCGCGCGGGCGGGGCTCAGGCCGCGGCGGGGCGCTGCAGCAGCCCGCGGATCGTCTCGGCGGTGGTCGGGCGGCCGAGGAGGAAGCCCTGGGCCAGCGGACAGCCGAGCGCGACGAGCTGCGTCCGCTGCGCCTCGGTCTCCACGCCCTCGGCGACGGCGTCCATCCCGAGCGCGGCGGCGAGGTCGACCACCGAGTTCAGCACCGCGACGGCAGCCCGGTCTCCTGGGACCCGGGCGAGGAACGAGCGGTCGATCTTCAGCATGTCGACCGGGAGCCCGATGAGCCGCGAGAGCGACGAGTGCCCGGCCCCGAAGTCGTCGATGGCGATCCGGACGCCCGTCCTCCCGAGGGCGTCCAGCATCGGACCGACGCGGTCGGGGTCCTGCATCGCCCCGGACTCGGTGAGCTCGACGACGACGGTCGCCGGGTCGATGCCGTGCTCGTCCAGGCGGGCGGCCACCCGCTCGGGGAACACGGCGCTGCGCAGCTCCCGCGGGGAGATGTTGACGTGGACGACGGGCTCCACGCCGTCCTCGTCCCGCCAGCGGACCCGCTGCCGGGCGACGAGCTCGAGGACGCGCTCGCCGAGCCGGTCGATGATCCCGGCCTCCTCGGCGAAGGCGACGAAGTCGTCGGGCATGACCAGGCCGCGGACGGGGTCCTGCCAGCGGACGAGCGCCTCGAGGGCGTGCAGGCGCCCCGTGGCGGGGTCGACGATCGGCTGCCAGTGGAGCAGCAGCTGCTCCTCGCTGATGGCCCGGCGCAGCCGCGTGGTCAGCGACAGGCGCTGCATCGGATGGCTGCGGTCGGCGTCGAAGAGCCGCACCTGGTCGTGGCCGTCCGCCTTCGCCTGGTACATCGCGGCGTCCGCGTGGCGCAGCAGGCTCTCGGCGTCGGCGGCGTCCGCGGGCAGCAGGCTGATGCCGATGCTGCCCGTGATGTGGACCTCGGTGCCGGCGACGACGAACGGCAGGGCCAGCGCGTCGAGGATGCCCCGCGCCGCACGCTGCGCGGCGGCGGCGGCCTCCTCCGGGTCGAGGTCGGCGAGCAGGACGAGGAACTCGTCCCCGCCGTGCCGGGCCAGGACGTCAGCGTCGCGGACGCGGTCGTGGAGGCGCTCGGCGACCTTCACGAGCATCCGATCGCCGGCGCTGTGCCCGAGGGAGTCGTTGATCAGCTTGAAGTCGTCGAGGTCCAGGTAGAGCAGCGCGAGCGCACGGCCGCAGCGGCGGGCCCGAGCCAGCGCCAGGTCCAGGTGCTCGTTCAGCAGCCGGCGGTTCGGGAGGTCGGTGACCGGGTCGTGGCCCGCCAGGTGCGCGATCTGCGCGGCGGCGGCCCGGCCCTCGGTGACGTCGGTGCCGGAGGAGACCAGGCCGGCCGGGGTGCCGTCCTCGTCGAAGAGCAGGCGGTTGGTCCACGCCACCACGCGCACGCTGCCGTCCGGGCGCACGAGCTCGCGCTCGGTGTGCTCGGGCAGGTCCCCGCGCTCCATCGCCTCACGGAAGTACGCCCAGAGCTCGTCGTACTGGCCGGGCCGGCAGGTGGCGGCGATCCACCGCTGCCCCTGCAGGCTGCCCTCGGGACGGCCGGCCAGTGCGTAGCCCGCACGGTTGAGCAGCTCCACGCGCCCCTCCCGGTCGGCAACGAGGACGGCGGCGCCGGTGACCTCCAGGTAGCGCGCGGCGTTGGCGCGTTCTGCGTCCAGCTCGTCGCGCATCCGCCGTGTCGGCGTCACGTCGATGAGCACGCCCTGGGTGTGGGTCGCCCGGCCGTCCGCGTCGCGGATGATCGCGTCCCGCTCCCAGACGAGGACCTCGCTGCCGTCGCGGTGCACCATGCGGTACTCGCAATCGAAGGTCACCTGCTCGTGGTGGGTCCGCCGCTCCTCGGCGCGCACGCGGTCGCGATCGCCCGGGTGGATGCACGAGTACCAGAGGTCCGTGTCGCCGAGGAAGGCCTCCGGGGGGTGGCCGAGCAGCTGCTCGATCTGCGGGGAGACGTAGCGCAGCGTGCGGTGCGCGTCGAAGTCGGCGACGTACGTCACCGCCGGGATCTGCTCGGCGAGGCCGCGCCAGAGGGCACCCACCAGCGCCGGGTCGGGGGCGCAGGGACCGGGCGGTACGACGGCGCCCGGCGGGACGGAGGTGGGCGAGGACGGGTAGGGCATGCAGGAGAAGGCGACCGCTCGGGGTGGGAACGGGCCTCTCACGGCTATCGGCACGGAGGGCTCCCAGGTTGAACCGCGCGGTGCCGCGCCCGGTCAGCCCGGTCGGAGACCCGTCAGCGCCGCGCGACCGAAGCCCACGGGCCCGGGCGTCGTCCGCTCCCCGAGGACGTCGAAGTCGATCGCCTCCACGCGATCGAGCACCCGCTCGTAGACGCTGCGGGCGACGCGGATCCCCGGGCGCACGCCCCGGGGCACCTCGGCCTCCACGGCCCCCGCCTGGCGGAAGAGCGCCCGCGCCCGGCTGACCTCGGCCTCGATGCGCGCGCGCAGCGACGGGGTCGCGACGCCGAGGCGCAGCGTCTCCTCGTCGAGGCCCGGCAGGTAGACGCGGTCGAGCTCCCAGTCCTCCCGGACGTCGCGGATGAAGTTCGTCAGCTGGAAGGCGACGCCGAGCTCGGCGAGCGGCTCCACGGCGTCCGGGCTCGCGTCGAGCAGCGGGGCCATGAGCCGGCCGACGGTCGCGGCACTGCCGTCCATGTAGCGATCCAGGGCGGCGGGGTCCGGCAAGCGGACGCGATCGTCGCAGTCCACGCGCATCGAGTCCATGTACCGCTCGAGCAGCTCCAGCGGCAGGCCGTGCCGGGGGCCCGCGTCCACGAGCGCGGCCAGGACCGGGTGCGCGGGGCGCTGTCCCTCCAGGCCCTCGTGGAGCGCGGTGAGCCAGCCGTCGAGCTCGGCGCGGCGCAGGGCGGGCGCCGCCGCACGGTGGCGCCCGTCCACGATCTCGTCCGCACCCCGCAGGAAGCCGTACAGCGCGTGCACCGCTGGACGGCGCTCGCGCGGCAGCCGCGAGGTCGCCAGGAAGAAGGTCGGGTCGTGCCGGCGCTGGAGGGCGCGGCAGCGCTGGTACGCCGCGGCGACAGCGGCCTCGGTGCGGGTCGGATCATCCACGTCGTGTGCGACTACGTAGTCTCGCGACGGTACGGATGACCGAACTCTTCGACAGACCCCTCGTGCTGGTGACCGGCAAGGGCGGCGTGGGCAAGTCCACCGTCGCCGCCGCGCTCGGCCGGGCGGCGGCGGACCGAGGCCTGCGCACCATGGTGTGCGAGGTCTCTGCGCAGGCGCGGGCGGCCGCCCTGCTCGGGGCGCCCCCGGGGGCTCCGGGCGAGGAGGTGCAGATCGGGGAGAAACTGTGGACGACATCCATCGACCCGGAT
>JAOPZU010000553.1 GCA_025963955.1 Solirubrobacterales bacterium | reverse complement strand
AGCCCTTGCCCCGCACGTCACCCACGTGCGGGTGGTCCTTTCCCCAGGCGCGGAGCTCGTCGATGAGCCACTCGCCCTGCTCCTGCGCGTTCTCCACGAGGCGCTCGCTCTCGATGGCGTCCAGGATCGCGAGACCGGCCGCACAGCTCACCGGATGGGCGGAGTACGTGTGCCCGGACACCTTGGCCTGCCCCTCGCCTCCGTCTCCCACAAGCACGTCAGCCACCCGGCCCGACACGATCGCCGCCCCCAGTGGCACATAGCCACCCGTGAGGCCCTTTGACACCGTGATTACATCGGGTACCACGTCATAGTGCTCACTGGCGAAGTAGGCTCCCGTCCTCCCGACGCCGGTGAACACCTCGTCGTCGATCCACAGCAGGTCGTACTTGTCACAGATCTCCCGTAGGCGCCGCAGATAGTTCGGGGGCGGCGTGAGGACGAGCGCGGCGGGGATCGCCTCGGCCAGAATGCCCGCGACCGTGTCCGGCCCCTGACGCAACACCTCGTCCTCGATGGCCTGGGCACACGCCTCGCCGTATTCCGCCTCACTCATACCTTCGGGCCGGTGGTAGGAGTAGCACGCATCCAGCTCGACGTATCCCGGCGCCAAGGGCGAGAACCAGGTGCGGAACTCCACATTGCTGCTGGCGCTCGCGCCGACCAGGGTCGTGCCGTGGTAACTCGTCTTCCGGTAGAGGAACTTCACCTTCTCGGGGTTGCCGCGCTGCCGGTGGTACGAACGGGTCAGCTGCGTCGCGCTCTCCACCGCCTCGGATCCGTCGCACACGAAGAAGCTCATCCTCAGGTCGCCCGGCGCGATCTGGGCGAGCCTGGTCGCCAGGTCCACAGACGGCTCGTTGATGAAGGTTCGCAAGGAGACCCACTGCATGTCACGGATCTGCTGCGCGACCGCGACCGCGACATCCTCGCGGCCATGACCCAAGGTGGCCGCAGCGGACCCGCCGGCGAGCGCGTCGAGGTAGCAGTTGCCGTCGATATCCCAAACCCGCATGCCCTCCGCGCGGACCGCGATGGGCCCCTTGTTGCGGACAGTCACCTGCATCGGGACTCCGTGCCTCCACACGTGCGCCAAGGATCGTTCGATGAGCTGCTCCCTGTGGCCGACCGCCGCCTTGGTCTCCTCATGCACGGTCATGAGGCATCCTTTCGCGAAACATCATAATGTAATGATGACCCTACCGGCTTTTGCTCATCCCTAGGAGATCCCATGCAGCTGATCCTCGTCCGGCACGGCCTGCCCCACCGCATCGCGCCCGGCAGTCTGCCGGCCGGCGTCGTGGCGGACCCCGGGCTGACCGACCAGGGTCGGCGACAGGCGCAAGTCACTGGGGAGTTCCTGGGCGCCGAGAACGTCGACGCGGTGTACGCCTCCCCCGTCCGCCGCGCGTGGGAGACAGGCGCGGTCATCGCGGCGTCGCTCGGGATGACGGCGCGCGAGTGCGCGGGCGTCGCCGAATGGGACGCCAGCGCAACGTCATACATCCCCGTCGAGGAGCGCGTTGCGGCGGACGACGAGATGTGGCGCGCGCTGCGGTCCGGCAAGCTGCCGGACCAGGACTTCGACGGCGAGGAGTTTCGGCGACTGGTGGTCGACACGGTCGGGGGGATTGCCGACGCCCGGGCCGACGCGACCGATTCGAGAGGCGCGGTCGTCGTGGTGACCCACGCCGGCGTCATCAACGCGTACGTCGGCCACCTGCTTGAGCGACGGGATCCGTTCTGGCTCCCGCTCCCGATGGCGCCCGGGTACTGCTCGCTCACCCGGATCGTGATGGTCGCGGGTGCGGCCTCCGCGCAGGTGGTGTCGGTCAACGAGACCGCCCACGTGCGCGACCTGCTTTCCTCATCGGTCGCTGGCACGACGTTCACGCCTCACTGAGGACGATGGCACGATAACGCTGCGCCTGGGCCAGGAGCCCCTCGAAGTCGCCGTTCTCGACGGCAGCGGAGGGGACCAGGTCCGATCCGGCGAACGCCGCCACTGCTCCCGCGTCGAGAAAGGCGCGGACGTTGTCAACGGAGACGCCTCCGGAGGGCACGAACATGACTCGGGGGAACGGGCCCCGGAGATCCTTCAGATATTTGGGACCGCCCAGCCCGGCCGGGAAAAGCTTGACCACCGCTGAGCCCGCCGCGGTCGCCTGCATGACCTCCGAGGGTGTCGATGCTCCGAGGACGAAGGGGATCTGGGCCTCGCGGCAGGGGGGAACAATCTCCATGGCCACCCCCGGTGAGACGACGAACCGGGCGCCGGCCTCGATAGCACGCTCGGCGTCGGCCGCGGTGATGACAGTGCCGGCTCCAACGACGGCACCGTCGACGTCACAAGCCGCAGCAATCGCCTCGAACGCGTCGGGCAGAGTGAGCGTGAACTCGACACAACGGATCCCGGAGGACGCCAGCGCCAGCGCCAGCCCGCGCGGATCGCGCACGGACCGGCCGCGGATCACCGCCGCGACGCGATCCTCCCTGAGCGTGTCGACGAGCTCGGTCACCGTACGGCCCCCGCTCGTCATGCGTACGCCCGAGCTGAGACCGGGAGCAGGTCGTCGCCGAGCTCGAAACCACCGCGGTCGAACAAGCCCACCACGGTTGGATTCGTGCCGACACCCTCAACGACTGCGACGAAGCATCGGCTGACGAACACCTGCGCGCGGAAGGCGTAGACCACCGTGTCCCCGACATGGACTGCTGACGGATCGGCGTCGTCCACGTGCAGGTTGCCGTAGTAGTCGATCGCGTCAGGCGGGTCCAACTCTGCGCGAGCCTTGATCGGTTCGCTCGCGGAGCGGCCGTAGATGAGGGCCTTGGCCGCTCGCGACCGCGGGTAGAAGCCGCCGCCCAGTGTGAAGACGGTGTCCCCCAGAGCGTGCGTCACCTCCGAGACGTAGATCATCGCCGGCAGCTCGGGTTCGTCGCTGACCGCGTGCAGCGGAGTCTGCCCCGTGAGGCAGCTGCCGGGCTCCACGTGTGTGGCACCGGCTGCAGCCAGCATGGCGACGGTCGCCGAGCACGTGGCGCTGGGCGCGTTGAGCACCGGCACCTGGAGACCGGCACTGCGGAGGCGGCCCAGAGCGTCGACC
>JAOPZU010000514.1 GCA_025963955.1 Solirubrobacterales bacterium | reverse complement strand
GCGTTCTCGTTCATGTCGCCCGCGGCCGGGACGGCGAGCACGACGCAGCCGCTGGCCAGCGCGCGGACCATCGTGCCGTGGCCGGCGTGCGTGACGACCGCGGCGCACTGCGGCATGACGCGCGCGTACGACAGCCAGTCGACCAGCCGCGTGTTCGCGGCGACGGCGGGCACGGGGTCCGTCAGCGGCCGGCGGTTGGTCGCGGCGATGACGCGCACTGGGAGCCCAGCGAGCCCCTCCAGGGCCGCGCGCAGCAGGCGGTGCTCCTGGTCCTGGGCGGTGGATGGGGCGACCAGCACGAGCGGATGGTCGGGGTCCCCGAAGTCGAGGTCGACGTCGGCCGTCGGCGGTTCCCAGAGCAGCGGCCCGATGACGTGGGTGTGCGGGGCGGTCGCGGCGGGCCGCGGGTACTCGAGCTGCGGGAACGTGGCGACGAGGCACAACGCGCGGCTGATCCCGCCGTGGACGTGCGCGAGCGGCGGCAGCCCGAGCCGGGTCCGCGTCTCGTTGAGCTCCTCCCGGCCGAGCGCGAGCCCGCGGTCCACCAGCGGCGCCAGCCTGTCCCACAGCCGCCGGCCGGCGGCCGTACGCGGCAGCCGCGCCCCGACGGAGTACGCGGGGAAGCCGGGGGCAGGGCGGGGGTCGACGTGGGGGATGAGCGTGGCGACTGGGACGCCCTCCAGCTCGGCGGCGAGGGCGGGCGCGAGGGTCAGGATGTCCGCCACCACGACGTCCGGGCGCAGCGCCCGAACGAGCTCGCGGGTGCGGACGGTGGCGCGCGCGACCGCCTCGTACGGCTTGAGGTAGCGCCCCTCGGTCGGGAAGACGTCGTACTCCGGCGCGGCGGCGAAGGCCAACCCCTCGGCCTCGACCTCCGGGCGCCAGCGCTGCCAGGTCTCGACCGTCACCTCGTGCCCGGCCCCGCGCAGGGCGACGCCGAGCGCGATGACCGGGAAGGCGTGACCGGGGTCCCCGAAGGCGCCGAGGAGGACCTTCACGAAGGCATCAGGACGCCGCGAGCTCCGCGACCTTGCGCAGCTGCTCGAGCCGGCCCTCCTTCGTCCACGCCATCGGCGTGACGCCCAGGGTGTGGACGCCGGCGGCCTTGTAGGCGGCCAGGCGCTCGCGCACGTGGTCGGGCGACCCGCAGATCGAGACCGTGTCGATCAGCGCGTCCGGAATGGCGGCGGCGGCCTCGTCCTTCTTGCCGTCCAGGTAGAGGTCCTGGATCTCCTTCGCCGCGTCCTCGAAGCCGTAGCGCTGCACGAGCTGGTTGTAGAAGTTCTGCTTCCGCGAGCCCATGCCACCGATGTAGAGCCCGAGGAACGGGCGCATCAGGTCGCGGGCCTCGGCCATGTCGTCGCCCACGAAGACCTGGACGGCGGGCGCGATCGCCACGTCGTCCATCGTCTTGCCGCCCGCAGCGCGGTCGACCCCGATCTGGATCTCGTCGCGGATGACGGACACGTGCTCGGGGGAGAACAGCGTCGGGATGACGCCATCGGCGATCTCCGCGGCCAGCTGCGTGTTCTTCGGGCCGATCGCCGCGATGTAGATGGGGATGCTGTCCTGGACCGTCCCGATGGTCAGCTTCAGCGCCTTGCCCGGGCCGTCGGGCAGCGGCAGGTCGATCGACTCCCCGTGGAACTCGACGCGCTCCCGGGCGAGCGCCATCCGCAGCACGGCGACGTATTCGCGCGTGCGCTGCAGCTGCTTGCCGAAGCGGACGCCGTGCCAGCCCTCGGAGACCTGCGGGCCGGAGGAGCCGATCCCGAGGATCATGCGCCCGTCCGAGAGCTGATCGAGCGTCGCGGCGGTCATCGCGGTCATGGCCGCCGAGCGGCCGGGCATCTGCAGGATGCCGGAGGCGATCTTGATGGTGCTCGTCTGGCCGGCGATCCATCCGAGGATGGTCGCGGCGTCCGACCCGTAGGCCTCCGCGGTCCAGACCGAGTCGTAGCCGAGCCGCTCGGCCTCCTGGACGATCTCCAGCTGGTCCTCGCGGGTGAGGCCGAGACCCCAGTAACCGATGTGCACGCCGAGCTTCATGCAAGACCTCATTCAGGGGCAGGGGAATGTCTTGGGGTTTGGACGTCGGGTGTCTACCCTTGACCCCGGAGGCGCCCTTCCCGACCGGGGCGCGAAGCCTACCTATGCGAACCCGACGCTCACCCAACGACGACCTGCGGCTGGCGATCGACTGCCTGCCGACGCGTACCCGTGTCGCCATGCTCGAGGGGATCGCCGGCAACGCGATCATCGCGGGGGCCTACTCCGACGGCGACGGTGGCGTCTGCCCGATGCTCGCGGCGCACCGCTGCGGCGGCCGGACGAACTTCATCTCCTTCGCGAAGGCGTGGGACGCCTTCACCGGCGTCAAGCGCGCCCGCCGCGCCACCGAGCGCGAGATCCGCATCCTGCGCACCCACATCGAGGCGTCGCTGTTCGCGGAGCAGCAGGCGCCCCCGACCGATCTCTCGTCCGCCATCCAGGCGCACGAGTCCACGCGCCGCTCGCGCCGTTCGCAGGAGGCGCTCGAGGTCCCGGCGCTCGCCGACGCGATCCAGGAGCATCAGGCCGCCGCCCG
>JAOPZU010000481.1 GCA_025963955.1 Solirubrobacterales bacterium | reverse complement strand
TCCTCGGCCAACCGCTCGGGCGAGCCGGACGCGCGGACGGTCGACGCGGTCCCGGAGGCGATCCGCCGCGACGTGGACCTCGTCCTGGACGGCGGCGAGCTCCCCGGCACGCCCTCCACGGTCGTCGACCTGCGGGGGTACGAGGCCGACCGTCGCTGGTCCATCGTGCGCGAGGGCGCCGTCCCGGCCGCGGAGATCGGCGCACGGCTCGGCTAGCTACGCTTCGCAGCATGCGCATCGCCGTCGGCTCCGACCACGCCGGCTTCCACCTGAAGGAGCACGTCAAGGCGACGCTCGTCGGCGCGGGGCACGAGGTCCTCGACGTCGGGACCGCCACCGCCGACTCCGTCGACTACCCGTCGTTCGCGCGGGAGGCGGCGGAGCTCGTGGCCAGCGGCGGCGCGGAGGCCGGCGTCATCGCCTGCGGCTCCGGGGTCGGCGTCTCGATCGTGGCCAACAAGGTGCCCGGCGTCCGCGCCGTCAACGCGCACGACAGCGCCGAGGCGGAGATGTCCCGGCGGCACAACGACGCGAACGTCGTGACGCTCTCCGGCGCGCGCCTGAACCCCGACGACGCGGACGCGATCGTCGCGACCTTCCTGGCGACCGACTTCGAGGGCGGGCGCCACGCGCGCCGGGTCGACCAGATCGACCCCGAGCAGGCCTGACAGCGCCCGCGGGGCTTGATACCGTCGAAGGCGTCGCGACTGGCGCCACGGGTGGAACCGACCACCGGGGAGCGACACGATCCACCGCCGCGCGCCTGGGCACCTCGACCCCCTCCGCCACGCCGCCGAAGGAGCGCACCGTGTCCGACCTCCCGTCCGACTACTTCAACCGTCCCATTGCCGAGGTCGATCCCGAGATCGCCGAGGTGCTGCGCCTGGAGCTGGACCGCCAGCAGCGCACGCTGGAGATGATCGCGAGCGAGAACTTCGTCCCGCAGGCGGTCCTCGACGCGCAGGGCAGCGTCCTGACGAACAAGTACGCCGAGGGCTACCCCGGCAAGCGTTACTACGGGGGCTGCGAGTACGTCGACATCGCCGAGCAGCTGGCGATCGACCGCGCCAAGGCGCTGTTCGGCGCCGAGCACGTCAACGTGCAGCCGCACTCCGGCGCGCAGGCGAACACCGCCGTCTTCCACGCCCTCCTGACGCCGGGCGACACGATCATGGGCCTGTCGCTGGCCCACGGCGGCCACCTGACGCACGGGATGAAGATCAACGTCTCCGGCCGCCTGTACGACATCGCGCCGTACGAGGTCGAGCAGGAGACCTCGCTGATCGACATGGACAAGGTCGCGGCCATCGCCCGCGAGCGCCGGCCGAAGATGATCATCGCCGGCTGGTCGGCCTACCCGCGCCAGCTCGACTTCGCCCGCTTCCGCGAGATCGCCGACGAGGTCGGCGCGCTGCTGATGGTCGACATGGCCCACTTCGCGGGCCTCGTCGCCGCCGGCCTGCACCCCTCGCCGGTCCCGCACGCGGACGTTGTCACCACGACCGTCCACAAGACGCTCGGCGGCCCCCGCTCGGGGATCATCCTGTGCCGCGAGGAGCACGCGAAGAAGATCAACTCCGCCGTCTTCCCCGGCCAGCAGGGCGGCCCGCTGGAGCACGTCATCGCCGCGAAGGCCGTCGCCTTCCGGATCGCCGCGAGCCCGCTCTTCCGCGAGCGGCAGGAGCGCACGATCGCCGGCGCCCAGGCCGTGGCCGCGGAGCTCGTCGCCGGGGGCGTCGACGTCCTCACGGGCGGCACCGACGTCCACCTCGTCCTCGCCGACCTGCGCGCCTCCGTCCTGGACGGCCAACAGGCCGAGGACCGGCTGCACGAGATCGGGATCACCGTCAACCGCAACGCGGTCCCGTTCGATCCGCGTCCGCCGATGGTCACCAGCGGCCTCCGCGTCGGCACCCCCGCCCTCGCGACCCGCGGCCTCCAGGTCGAGGACTTCACCGAGATCGGCCAGATCATGGCGACGGCGCTGACGGGCTCCTACGAGGAGACCAAGGCCGACCTGGCCGAGCGCGTCACGCAGATCGCCCAGCGCTACCCGCTGTACGACCACCTCTCGACGGCGGCGGCCGTCTAGCGGTCGTGCTCGTCGCCGGGCCAGGCCCTAGGCTCTGGCCCGCGCGATGACCCCGAAGGACGCCCTACTCGGCTTCGCCGTCGCCTTCCTGGTGGCGGTGCTCGCCACCCCGCTGACGGCGCGCCTAGCGCGTGCCGTCGGCGCCGTCGACCACCCGCGGGACCGGGGGCTGGCGACTGTCGAGACCCCGCTGCTCGGCGGCCTGGCGATGCTCGCCGGCATCCTCGTCGGCGCCGTCGCGTTCCTGCACGCGACCCCGCGTACGGAGGACCGCATCCACGGGATCCTGATCGGGGCGGTCCTCATCGCGGCGGTCGGGGCGCTCGACGACCGCTTCGAGCTGCACCCGGCCGCCAAGCTCGTCGGGCAGATCCTGGCCGCCGTCGTGCCCGTGCGTGCCGGGGTGGAGGTCACGAACATCACGCTGCCGTTCGTCGGCGCCGTCGA
>JAOPZU010000472.1 GCA_025963955.1 Solirubrobacterales bacterium | reverse complement strand
GCGTTCCTCGAGCGCCGCCGGCCCGCCTTCCCGGGAGCACCCGCGTAAGCCTCAGGGCCGCCGCGTCCGCCCCTCGCGCACCATCTGCACGGCCTGCGCCACACGCTGCTCGCGGGTGGCCTCCCGCTTGGCCTCCGCGACCCAGCGGGCGAACTCCTTGCGGTGGCTGTAGGCGAGCGCATCGAAGCGCTCGCGCACGGCCGGGTCCGCGTCGAGAGCGGTCGCCAGCGCGCGGGGCACCTCGACCTCGCGGGGCGCGGCGTCCAGCGCGATGCGGACGTGGACCTCGTCCCCGGCCTCGGCGCCCACCGCCGTGCGCACGGCCTTGCTCAGCCCGAGGAGGTTCTCCTCGCGCATCCGGGTCACCCGGCCGGGCCACGTGTGCCCGTTCATGGTCACCCGGACCGGGAACGCCTTCGCCCCCTCCCCGACCGCAGCGACCTGCGCGTCGTCCAGCACCACCGCCGCGGCCGGCCCGCGGGCCTGCAGCGTCGTCGTCAGCTCGATCTCACCCATGGCGGGCATCCTCGCGGGTCTGGCCCGTTCGACGGAGGAAGCTCCCCCTTCCAGGCCATGCGTCGGCGGGAGCGATCCGGCAAGAATCGGCCCATGTTCCCCGGCGCCCAGGACCCCACCCGACCCGCGATCATCATGGCCGCCTCGGGCCATACGACCACCTACGGCGAGCTCGACGCGGCGGCCAACCGCATCGCCCACCTGCTGCGGGACGCGGGGCTGCAGCCGGGCGACCACGTCGCCTTCGTGGCCGAGAACTCCCCCGAGTACCTCGAGCTGGCCTGGGGCGCGCACTACGCGGGGCTGCTCTACACCGCCTGCTCGACCCAGTTGACGGGCGAGGAGATGGGCTACATCATCGACGACTGCGGCGCCCGCCTGGTCTTCTTCTCCGCGCGCTACGCCGATCGTGTGCCGGGCGCACAGGCGGCCGCGCCGAACGTCGAGCGCTGGCTCTCGCTGAAGGGCGCCATCGACGGGCTGGACGCCTACGAGGACGTGATCGCCGGCCTTCCGGCGACGCCCACGGAGGAGGACCGGATCGCCGGGCGCGACATGCTCTACTCCTCCGGCACCACGGGCAAGCCGAAGGGCATCAAGCCGTCCGGACTGACCGGGAAGCTCGACGAGGAGCCCGTCGTGGTCACGCCGATCCTCAAGGGCATGTTCGCGGTCGGCGCCGACGACGTCTACCTCTCCCCCGCCCCGCTCTACCACGCCGCGCCGCTGCGCTTCTGCATGGCCGGCCACCAGCTCGGATCGACCGTCGTGGTGATGGAGCGCTGGGACGAGGCGAAGGCGTTGGAGTACATCGAGCGCTACGGCGTCACCGTCACGCAGCTCGTCCCGACGATGTTCATCCGGATGCTGCGCCTGCCGGCCGAGGTCCGCGACGCCGCCGACGTCTCCAGCCTGCGCCTGGTCATCCACGCCGCCGCCCCGTGCCCGGCCGAGGTCAAGCAGCAGATGCTCGACTGGTGGGGCGACGTCATCCACGAGTACTACGCCTCCACGGAGGCGTGCGGGCTCACCTGGGTCACCCCCCAGCAGTGGCGCGAGCGGCCCGGCACCGTGGGCAAGGCCCTGGTCGGCGTGCCGCACATCGTCGGCGACGACGGCGAGGAGCTGCCGGCGGGCGAGGACGGGGCGGTCTGGTTCTCGGACGGCCCGCGCTTCGAGTACCACAACGCCCCGGAGAAGACGGCCGGCGTGACGGACGCCCGCGGCTGGCAGACCTTCGGCGACATCGGTCACCTCGACGAGGACGGCTTCCTGTACCTCACCGACCGCGCCTCCTACATGATCATCACCGGCGGCGTGAACGTGTACCCGCAGGAGGCAGAGGACGCGCTGCTCAGCCACCCGAAGGTCATGGACGCCGCGGTCTTCGGCGTCCCGCACCCGGACTTCGGCGAAGCGGTGCAGGCCGTCGTCCAGCCGCTGGAGATGCCCGCGGACGAGGAGGCGGCCGCCGCGCTGGAGGCGGAGCTCATCGCCCACTGCCGCGCCGGCCTGGCGAAGCTGAAGACGCCGACCGCCATCGACTTCCGTCCCGAGCTGCCCCGCACGCAGACGGGCAAGCTGCTCAAGCGGCTGCTCAAGGACGAGTACAAGCAGGCGGCCGCCGCCTGATGTCCGCCCCCCTGTGGACGCCACCGGCCGAGCTCGTCGCCGCGTCGGAGATGGGCGCGCTGATGCGCGAGGTCGGGGCGGCGGACTACAACGCGCTCTGGGAGTGGTCGGTCGCCGACGTCGAGCGCTTCTGGCGCACGCTCTGGGACCGCTTCGAGATCCTCGCCGACGGGGACCCGACCCGCGTCCTGGACACCCACGACATGCCGGGCGCGCGCTGGTTCCCCGACGTGGCGTTGTCCTTCCCCGAGCACGTCTTCCGCGGCAAGGACCCGTCCGCCCTGGCGCTGCAGTTCGCCCGTGAGGATGCGCCGCTGGGCGCCTGGAGCTGGGGCGAGCTGACCGAGCAGGTCACGCGGATCCGCGCCGGCCTGGCCGCGCTCGGCGTCGGGCGCGGTGACCGCGTCGCGGGCTACCTGCCGAACATCCCCGAGGCGGTGGCGGCGTTCCTGGCCACGACGTCGCTCGGCGCGATCTGGTCCTGCTGCTCGCCGGACTTCGGCACGCGCACCGTGGTCGACCGCTTCGCGCAGATCGAACCGAAGGTCCTGCTCGCCGTGGACGGCTACCGCTACGGCGGCAAGGCCTTCGACCGCACGCAGATCGTGGCCGAGCTGGCGGCGGCGCTCCCGACGGTGGAGCGCGTGGTGACCCTGCCGTACCTGGCGGCGGAGGGCGACGGCGGCGAGACCATCGGCCAGCCGTGGGCCGAGGCCTTCCCCGCGACCGACGAGCCCCTCGCCTTCGCCCGCGTCCCCTTCGACCACCCGCTGTGGATCGTCTACTCCTCCGGCACCACCGGTCTGCCCAAGGCGATCGTCCACGGCCACGGCGGCCCGCTGCTCGAGCACCTGAAGACGTGGCGACTGCACCAGGACATCAAGCCCGGCGACCGCGCCCTGTGGTTCACCACCACGGGCTGGATCATGTGGAACTACCTCGTCGGCGGGTTGCTGAGCGAGGCGTCGATCGTCCTCTTCGACGGCAACCCCGGCTACCCGTCGCTCGACACGCTGTGGGACCTCGTCGACGAGTCCGGGGCGGCGCTCTTCGGCGCCGGCGCGGCCTTCGTGCACGGCTGCATGCGGGCGCAGGTCGAGCCGCGGAAGGGCCGGGCGCTCAGCAACCTGCGCTCGATCGGCGTCACCGGCTCACCGCTGGCCCCCGAGGGCTTCACCTGGGTCGCGGAGCACGTCGGCAAGGACATCTGGCTCGCCTCCACCTCGGGTGGGACGGACATCGCCGGGGGCTTCTTCGGCGGCGCGCCGCTGATGCCGGTCCGCCGCGGCGAGCTGTCCTGCCGGATGCTCGGCGTCGCGGTGGAGGCATGGGACGACGACGGACGCCCGGTCCTCGACGACGTCGGCGAGCTCGTCGTCACCGAGCCCATGCCGTCCATGCCGGTGAAGCTGTGGAACGACCCGGGCGGCGAGCGCTACCGCGAGTCCTACTTCGACCACTTCCCGGGCGTCTGGCGCCACGGTGACTGGATCCGCATCACGCCCGAGGGCGCGGCCGTCATCTACGGGCGCAGCGACTCGACGATCAACCGCGGCGGCATCCGCATGGGCACCGCGGAGATCTACGCCGCGGTCCTCGCGGTCGACGGGATCGCGGACGCGCTCGCGATCGACGTCCCGTCCGCCGACGGGACCGGGGACGGCTGGCTCGGGCTCTTCGTCGTCCTGGAGGACGGGACCGGGCTCGACGACGCGCTGACCGCGCAACTGGCGCGCGCGATCCGCGCCGACTGCTCGCCGCGGCACGTCCCCGACGAGGTCTTCGCGGTACCGGACCTGCCGCGCACCCTCACGGGCAAGCTCCTGGAGGTCCCCGTCAAGAAGCTGCTGATGGGCCGCGAGCCCGGCACCGCCGCGAACGCCGGCTCGCTGGCGAACCCGGAGGCGTTCGCCTGGTTCGTCGACTGGGCGGCCGCGCGTGCGGCGGTGGCATGATCGGCCGGTGACGCTCGCCGGCTACGCGCACCTGCTCACCGCCGCCCGCCGCCTGCAGTGGGACGCGGACGCCGTCGACCTGCGG
>JAOPZU010000160.1 GCA_025963955.1 Solirubrobacterales bacterium | reverse complement strand
TCCCACGACCACGGCGATCGACAGCGGCAGGATCAGCGCCCAGGCGCCGCCGCGGAAGCGCCCGGCCCAGCGCGGCAGCCCGGCCGCCGGCAGCGCCACGCAGGCGGCCTGGGCGACGGTGAGCACGAGGTTGTCGGTGGACCACCACACCCGCCCATGGTGGCAACCCGCGCCCGAGTCCCGCGTCAGTCGTCCTGGAGCCGTGACTGCCGGTCGGACTCGTAGCGGCGCCGGTCGCGTTTTGTCGGCCGCCCGCCGCGGCCGGGAATCGGGGCCTGCGCCATGCGGCGCTCGGCGGCGAACGCGGCGCGGCGCGCGACGCTCGCCTCCGACTCCTCGTAGAGCGTCACCGCCACCTTGGCCGGTCCGCGGTTCTTCGTCGTGTCGAGGATCCGCAGCTCGACGCGCACCGGGCCCAGGGACAGCTCGAGCTCGTCCCCCACCCGGACCTCCTTGCTCGGCTTCACGCGCAGGCCGTTGACCGAGACGCGCCCGCCGGCGACCGCCTCCGCCGCGAGCGCGCGCGTCTTGGTCAGTCGCGCTGCCCACAGCCACTTGTCCACGCGCACCGGCTCGCTCATCCGGCCCATGGTGGCAGCCGGCCGCCCTCAACTCGCGGGCACGCCCTCCGCGGCCGCGCGCAGGCCGGCGACGTCGAGCTTCTTCATGCCGAACATCGCCTCGGCCGCGCGCCGCGCGTGCTCGGGGTCCGGGTGCCCGAGGATCTCCTCCATGCCCTGCGGGACGACCTGCCAGGACAGGCCGTAGCGGTCCTTCAGCCAGCCGCACCAGCTCTCCTGCCCGCCGTCGGTGAGGCGCTCCCAGTAGTAATCCACCTCCGCCTGGTCGGCGCAGTCGATCTGGAAGGAGACGGCCTCGTCGAAGGTGAACAGCGGCCCGCCGTTGATCCCCACGAACGGCTGCCCGTCGAGCTCGAACTTCACGCCCATAACGCTGCCGGGGACGCCGGGGCCGGCCTCGGTGTAGCGGCTGACGGACGTCACCCGCGAGTTCGGGAAGACGGAGACGTAGAACGCGGCGGCCTCCTCCGCCTGGTCGTCGAACCACAGGTTGGGGATGATCTTGCTCTTCATGTCACCCGGGACGCGGCGGGTGCGCGGAACTCATCGGTGCCGGCCGGAGCTCAGGCGGTCGCCAGCGTCGCGGGGCGGTCCGCCGGCTCGCTCTCGAAGCTCTTCGGCACCTCGTGTGCGCGCACCCGGGCGCCCGCGGCGTAGCCGGCGACCGAGATCACGACGATGACCGCGAGGGTCCCGAGCGTGAACAGCTCGAAGGTCGCCTGCGACACCCCCCAGTTCTCGTCGAACGAGTAGCTGAGGCCCAGCAGCTTGTCGAGCGTCCCCGGGAACACCGCCGTCCAGGAGCCGAGCGTCACCCAGAAGGTGATGAGCGCCGCGGCGGCCAGGATCGGCCGGTCCCCCCGACCGGGGAAGCGGAACGGCCGCGCGACGAGCGGGTAGGCGCGACGCAGCAGGTAGACGCTCGGGAAGATGAGGATGTAGGACAGCAGCGTCGTGGAGATCGCGATGTTCAGCACGACGCCGAAGGTGTCGGCGGCCCCGCCGCTGAGCAGCAGCACCGCGGCGACCATGAAGACCGTCGCGATCACGCCGGACAGCAGGTTGGCCCGCAGCGGCGTCCCGAGCCGCGCGTCGAAGGCGCCGAAGTAGGGGAAGAACCCGCCGTCCGCGGATGCGACGGCCAGCACGCGGTCCCCGCACATCATCCACGCGGACCCCGAGTTCATCAGCGTGAGGATGAAGAGGAAGCACGTCACGCCGTACATGGTGCCCGCCGCGCCGCCGTAGATCGTGTAGCTCTCCTTCACCGCGTCGAGGAAGCCGCCGATGCCGGTGACGGACGAGGCCGGGAGCACGAGCAGGACCAGGAAGATCGGTGTGAGGTAGCAGAAGGCCGCCAGGGCGCCCGAGCGCAGGATCGACTGCGGCACGTCCTTCTGCGGGTCCTTCATCTCCTCGGCGGCGCCGTTCTGCCCCTCGAAGCCGACGAAGGAGAACAGCAGCAGCGGGACGATCGCCAGCAGTCCCGCGCTCGTCGGCTTGAGCGAGGAGACGTCGATGCCCTCGGCCCCGTTCTCGATCGCGTAGATCACGACGGTGACGGCGAAGAAGGCGACCATCGCGACCTTCAGGATCGCGCCGACCGTCGGGATCCACTTGCCGACGCGGAAGGAGACGATCGCGCTCGAGATCGTCAGCCAGATGAAGAGAAACTTGAACAGGTAGTCCGCCACGCCGCCCGACCCGATGTGCGAGATGCCGGAGGACCACGCCTCCGTGCCGATGAAGGCCAGCGAGCCGCCGACCCAGAGCGGGTTCGTGACCCAGTAGAAGATCGTGTTGAGGCCTGCGGCGAAGCGACCCATCGTCAGCTTGACCCACTCGTACGGGCCGCCCTCGGCGGTGAAGGCGCTCCCCACCTCCGCCATCACGAGGCCGTAGGGGACGAGGAACAGCGCGACCAGGACGACGGTCCAGGTGAAGGCCTCATAGCCGTTGGAGGCCGCCTGCCCGATGAGGTCGAGCCCGACGACGACGGCGACCGTGAAGAAGATCATGTCGAAGCGCCCCAGGGTCTTGACCAGGTGCTGCTTCTGTTCCGCGGAGTACGCGGTCTCCTTGGGCGTCGCGGGCGTGCCGGCGGCTGTCTCGCTCACGTCCGTGAGAGTAGAAGCCGCGGCTCCCCGGCGGCCAGGGTCCGGTCGTCCAGATCGAATGGACCGAGCGTCAGACCTTTGACGTCTGTGAAGATCGGAGCATGAGCGAGATCGAGCGGCTGGACTTCATCGGGATCCCCACCCGGGACAAGGAGCGCTCGCGCACCTTCTACCGCGATGTCCTCGGCCTGCGCCCCGACGAGCACGCGGACTGGGAGCAGTGGGCCGGCGAGACGTGCTTCGCCATCTGGGAGCCGGAGGCGATGGGCCGGCCGTTCGTCGCGCAGCAGGGCAATCCGCTGCCGCTGCGCGCCACGGACGTGGCCGCGGTGCGTGCGGACCTGGAGGCCAAGGGGGTCGTCTTCGGCGGGGAGACGATGGACACCGGCGTCTGCCACATGGCGTTCTTCGAGGACCCCGACGGCAACCAGCTGATGCTGCACCGGCGGTACGCGCCGTACGCCTAGCGCCGGTGCCCGACGCGGGCCTGCGTTTGCGCGCCCCCGCCCGGAGGGCCCTGGCCGCGCGGCTGCGGGAGGAGCTGCCGCCCGACGCCCTGCACCTGGACGGGGAGCACGCGCGGTCCTTCGCGGACGCGCTCGTCCCCACGCTCG
>JAOPZU010000385.1 GCA_025963955.1 Solirubrobacterales bacterium | reverse complement strand
CTCCGTACAGCGCCAGCGTCCAGTCCGAGTTCCCGGCGCGCGCCGCCTCGAGCACGTGCGGCAGCTCGAGCCCCACGAGCACGAACAGCGCCGCGTTCATGATGAACACGAGGATCTCCCAGAACGCGAAGGCCTGCATCCGCGTGTTCGGCGTGATGAGCTGCGGCGAGCGCCAGCCGAGCCAGATCCCGGCGACGACCGCCGCGAGCACGGCACTGACTCCGAGGGCCTCGGCCGGCAGGTAGGCGAAGTACGGCGTGAGCAGCGAGATCGTGATCTCGGTGGGGGCGTCGTCGATCGCCGCGCGGAGCTTCGCGATGAGGACGCCGACGAGCACGCCGATGGCGACCCCGCCCGCCGCGCTGTAGGCGAAGGTCCCGAGCGCGTCGAGCAGCGAGAAGCTGCCCGTGAGGACCGCGGCCACCCCGAAGCGGTAGGCGATCAGCGCGGTCGCGTCGTTGACGAGCGCCTCGCCCTCGACGACCGTCACGAAACGCCGCGGCGCTCCGGAGCGTCCGGCGATCGCCGTCGCGGCGACGGGATCGGTCGGCGACAGCACGGCGCCGAGGGTGAACGCGGCCGCCCACGGCAGGTCCATGACCAGGTGCGCCACCACGCCGATCGCGAGCGTCGTGACGAGCACGAGACCCAGGGCGAGCATCGAGATCGGCCGCAGGTTGTCGCGCAGGTCCCGGAGCGAGCTGAAGAAGGCGGCCGAGTAGAGCAGCGGCGGGAGGAAGATGACGAGCACCACGTCCGGCGCCAGGGCGGTGTCCGGCGAGCCCGGCAGGAAACCGAGGAGGCCACCGCCGACGACGAGCAGGATCGGGTACGGCAGCGTGGTCCGCTGGGCCACGACGAGGAACAGCGCCACCGCGGAGAGGACGCCGAGCAGGACGAGGTCGAGGTGGTGTCCCCCCTCGCTCGCGAGCGGCAGCGCGGACACCGCCCGAAGGCTAATGGGCGCTCAAGCGGACGACCGTCACCGTGGCCAGGGCGGCGACGCCCTCCTCGCGGCCGACGAAGCCGATGCGCTCGCCGGTGCTGGCCTTGATGTTCACGTCCGCCTCCGCGACCCCGAGCGCCGCGGCCAGGTGCGCCCGCATGGCCGCACGGTGGTCCTTCAGCTTCGGGCGCTCCATCACGACGGTCGTGTCGGCGAAGTCCGGCCGCCAGCCTGCGGCCGCCGCGCGCGTGACGCTCTCCCGCAGCAGCGCGAGCGAATCGGCTCCCGCGAAGGTCGGGTCGGTGTCCGGGAAGTGCTGCCCGATGTCGCCGAGGCCGGCGGCGCCGAGCAGCGCGTCGATCACCGCGTGGGTGAGGACGTCCGCGTCGGAGTGGCCGTCGAGGCCGAGGCCGTCCGGGTGGACGAGCTCCACGCCGCCGAGGATGAGCGCGCGGTCGGGCGCCAGCCGATGGGAGTCCCAGCCGATGCCGGTGCGCGTGGCGGCGGCGCTCATCCGAGCGGCTCCATGATGCGCGTCCGCCGGTCGAAGGTGGCCAGTTCGGTGACCCCGAGGTCCGCCAGGTAGAGCAGCGCGTCCTGGTAGCCGAAGCCGAGCTGCTCGGGCGTGTGCGCGTCGGAGCTGAGCGCGATCGGGCAGCCGGCCTCGATGCACATCTCCAGGAAGCCGGGCGCCGGGTAGATCTCCTGCACGGGCTTGCGCAGGCCTGCGGTGGACACCTCGATGGCGACGCCGGAGGACGCGATGCCGTCGATCGCCAGCTCGTAGAACGAGCGCAGGTCCTCCTGCGGGAAGGGCCGGGTGCGGCCCCAGTGCTTCACGAGGTCCGGATGCGCGAGGACGTCGAAGAGGCCGCTCATGGCCGCGTGCCCGAGCCAGGTGAAGTACGTGCCCCAGACCTTCTCCGGCGAGTTGCCCGAGCCCCAGATGTCGTACTTCTCCATGTCCAGGGCGTAGTCGCCGAGGAAGTGGATGGAGCCGATGACGTAGTCCCAGTCGCGGGCGTCCAGCAGGTCCGCCATGCGGTCCTCGGTGCCCGGGATGAAGTCGGCCTCGATGCCGAGGCGCAGGTCGGTGTCCTCCCGGACGAACGCGCAGTAGGCGTCGATGTCGTCCTTCGCGCTGCCGCGCCAGAGGTCGTGCTGCCACACGTCGAGCGCCGCGGTGAAGCGGTAGACGTGCTCGCTGACGCCGAGCTCGGCGATCCCGTGCTCGTCCGCGTGCTCGCGGTAGCGCGCAGCGTTCTCGGCGGTGAAGAAGTCCTCGGCGTCGGAGCCGGGGCCGTCCGGTCGCAGGTGGACGTGGTAGTCGGTCAGCATGCGCGGCGGATTATCGCGTCCGCGCGGCGGCGCTGCCCGCCCGCTCGGCGAGGACGAGCTCCGCGAGGCGCAGGTCCTCGGGCGTCGTGACCTTGAAGTTCTCGCGGGAGCTCGGGACCACGCGGACCGTCCCGCCGGCGGCCTCGATCAGGGAGGCGTCGTCGGTGGCGGCCGCGAGGACGGCGTCGTCCTGGGCGAGTACCTTCCGCAGCGCGGCCGCGCGGAAGACCTGGGGCGTCTGGACCGCCCACAGACGGGAGCGGTCGAGCGTCGCGGTGACGTCGTGGCCGTCAGCCTGCTTGATGGTGTCCGTGACGGGCGCCGCGGCGATCGCCGCGTCCACCCCGTCGGCGAGCCCGGCCAGGGCGGCGGCGACGATCTCCGGGCTCAGCAGGGGACGGGCGGCGTCGTGGACCAGGACGACGTCCGCGTCACCCGCGGCGGCGAGGGCGGCCCGCACCGAGT